>JANOKR010000381.1:0-3166 GCA_031419315.1 Betaproteobacteria bacterium | reverse complement strand
CCGATGCAGGCCAGCGGCACGAAGTTGCGGTTGTAGCCAATGATCGTCATGGCCCAGATGAAACCTTCGTTCTCCTTGCCGATCATGTTGCGCGCGGGCACGCGCACGTCGTCGAAGAAAAAACTGCCGCCGCGGTCGAGCCGCTGGCCCATGCGTTCGAAGTTGCTGGTCTTGACGCCGGGCAGGTCGGTGGGGACGAGAAAAAACGACAGCCCACGCGGGCCGGGGCCGCCGGTTCGCGCCGAGACGAAGACTACCTTGGAGACACCGGTGAAGGTGACGCTCGTCTTCTCGCCGTTGAGCACCCAGTAGTCACCATCACGCGTGGCCTTGGTGCGGATATTGCCGGCGTCGGCGCCGCCGCCCGGCTCGGTGAAAGCCAGCGACATGATCTCGCCATTGGCGATGCGCGGAATCCATTCGTCTTGCAGATCGGGGTGCATCGACGAGGCCATCTCGCCCAGATGAATGGCGTTGCTGACGATGTATCGGATCTGGTGGTCGCAGCGGCCGATCTCTTCGCACACGATGCCGCAATCGACGAATGAATAACCCTGGCCGCCGTACTTTTCGGGCAGGCGCAGGCGCAGCAGGCCCATGTCGACGAGCTTGTCGGTAAAGCTCTTGGGCAGGAACTCGCCAGAGCGGTCCCAGTGCTGGTACATCGGCAGCAGTTCGGCCTCGGCAAATTTGCGCACCGAGTCGCGGATCGCGATCTGGTCCTCGGTCATGTTGAAGTTCATGGCAGCTTCCTTGTCGTGTCGTCGGAGCCAGGGTCGATGAAAAACGGGCCGCTGATCGGCTCGCGCCAGGGCACGTAACCCTCGGCCGCAATCGCATCTGGCCCGAGCTTGAAATGGCGCGCCGCGTGCAGGCTTTCCACCGCCGGCAGGTTGGGGTCGTAAAACTGCGCCGGCTGCAGCGGGCGCGGCCCGGCCTTGGAGACATGGCCGAAGGCAGCGCGGCCAACGATGCGTTCGAGCATCCAGACGCAGTCGATCAGCTTGTCCAGGTCCACGCCCGTCGCGATGCCCATGCCTTCGAGCAGGTGCACCAGGTCTTCGGTCGGCGCCATGCCCGACGCGGTGCCGTTGCCGCAGTACTGGCCGCCGCCGATACCGCCGAGCGTGCTCTCAATCAGCAGCGTGTGGCCGGCGTCGAGCGTGCGCAGCGCGGCATAGATGCACGGCAGCGCCATGCCACGCGCGTCGTGCATATGCACGTGGTAATTTTTGACTTGCGGCCAGCGTTGCAGCGTGGCGGCCAGGTCGGCTTCCATCACATGCGGCAGGCAAAAACTCTGCGAATCATGCAGGCCGATTTCGACGACCGTGAAGCCTGCGCCTTGCAGCGCGTCGAACTGGCGCTGCAGGCTGTCGAGCAAATAGCGCTGCGAAAATCGGCCTTGAAAATTGGAGCCCCAGGCCGATGCCACGCCGACCCGCGCCTTGCTCACGCCGCGCTCGCGGGCTTCGGCCAGGATGTCCGGCCAGCCTTGCATCGCCTGCTCGATCGAGCGGTTCATATTGCGCCGCTGGTGGATGTCGCAGATGTCGATGAACAAGGTGCAGACGTCTTGCTCCACCGTCAGCGGCGGCGAGAAGTTTTCAGCCAACTTGCGCGCTTTGGGCGTATGCGCAAAGGTGCCGTACGCGATGCCCGGCCGAGGTTGCACCGCGCGCAGCAAGCCTTCGAAGCCGGCCATCTGCGGTACATATCGCGGGCTCACAAAAGCGCCCAGCGTGATGCGCTTCAGGCCGGTGGCGGACAACGCTTCGATCAGCGCCAGCTTGTCGGCCAGCGGGATCAGCTTGTCCTCGATGCCAAAACCTTCGCGGATGATTTCTTCGCTCAGATGCACGGTCGGCCAGTTCATCATGCCGCGCCTCCGATCACACCACGCAAACGTAGGCCGGCGACCTGCGCATCGCTCAAGCCCAATTCGCCCTGCAGCACCGCGAGTGTTGATTCGCCGAGGTCCTGGCCGACCCAGCGGATCGCGCCGCCACCTTGCGCCAGACGCGGCACCGGCGCGGTCAGGCAGATATCGCCGCGGTCATGTTCGGGCAGGTCCACAAAATTGCCGCGCGCCAAGACCTGAGGGTGGTTCATCAGGTCGGCGATGTTGTGGATCTTCACCGCGGGCACGTCGGCGGCCATCAATTCGCGTACCGCTTCGTCGGCCGAGCGCGGCTGCAGCCAGGCGTCGATGGCGGCGTCGATCAGCGGCCGATGGGTGACGCGGTCAGCGTTGAGTTGCAGCGTCGGCGCGTCGCGCAGGTCGGGCCGCTCGATGGCGTCCATCAAGCGCAGGAATACGCGGTCGCCGGTGCCGCTGATGAAAATCCACTCGCCGCTGCCGCTGAGATAGGCGCCGCCTGGGGCCACGTAGTCAGGGGTGTTGCCGCTGCGCTCGGTGATGCGGCCCTGGTGCCGGTAGCGTTGCGGCATGTCCTTCAGAAAAGGGATCATGGTTTCGTACAACGCCAGGTCGACGACATTGCCGCCGCTGCCACCGCCGCTGCCAGCAGGCGCTTGGCGCAGCCGGCCGAGCATCGCGATCGCCGCCCCAAACGCGGCCCACAAGCCGGCCGTGAAATCGCACAACGGCAGGCCGGCCTGCTGCGGCGGGCTGCCAGGTTCGCCGGTGACATGCACCAGGCCAGAAAAGGCCTGCGCGCTGCGGTCAAAGCCCGGCACATCGCGCCAAGGGCCATCCTGCCCGAAGCCGCTGATGCGCACCACGATGAGGTCGGCGCGCCGTTCGCTCAACCAGGCCGGTGTGATGCCCCAGCGCTCAAGCGTACCGGGGCGGAAATTTTCGATCAGGATGTCCGCCGTGCGCACCAGCTCGCCGAGCAGATCGCGGCCCTCTGCGCTGCGCACGTCGAGCGCCACCGACTTCTTGTTGCGCCCCATATTGCGCCACCAGTAGCTGCATTCGCCACCCGGTGGATAGGCGCCCAGCGTGCGCATCGGGTCGCCTTCGCCCGGCAGTTCGAGCTTGACGACATCGGCGCCAAAGTCGGCCAGCAGCGTGGCCGCGAAGGGCCCGGAGATGAAGGTCCCGAGTTCGATCACGCGCACCCCCGCCAGCGCCGGGCGGCTCGTCTCGATGGATTCGACAGGGGTGGATGCGGTCATGGGTGCGGGCGGGGTCGGTATC
>JANOKR010000380.1:0-2851 GCA_031419315.1 Betaproteobacteria bacterium | reverse complement strand
GGGGAGTCGCCAAGTTGGTCAAGGCATCGGATTTTGATTCCGACATGCGAGGGTTCGAGTCCTTCCTCCCCTGCCAAATCTCTAGCCGCGGTTTGGGCCGCAGATTGAGTGGCAAGCCGAGCGGCAGGTTGAAGATCCGTTTCAGCGCCACCGCTCGCAACCAGCCGCCGCGAACACCGTCCCTTTCAACCGCTCTCTCGACGCAAGCCCACCCCGACCTCGCCGCCGAAAGACCGACATGCTGTTCAACACCATGATCTTCAGCGGCAATGCCAATCCGGCGCTGGCCAAGGAGATTGCCAACCACCTCGGCGCCGATATCGGCAAGGCCAAGGTGAGCCGCTTCTCCGACGGCGAAGTCGACGTCGAGCTGTACCAGAACGTGCGCGCCCGCGATGTTTTTGTCGTGCAGCCGACATGCAGCCCGACGAATGAAAACCTGATGGAGCTGCTGGTCATGGTCGACGCGTTCAAGCGCGCCAGTGCCCGCCGCATCACCGCGGTGATCCCGTATTTTGGTTATGCCCGGCAGGACCGCCGGCCCCGTTCGACCCGGGTGCCGATCAGTGCCAAGGTCGTCGCCAACCTGCTCGAAACCGTCGGCGTCGAGCGGCTGCTGACGATGGACCTGCACGCCGACCAGATCCAGGGTTTTTTCGACATCCCGGTGGACAACATCTACGCCTCGCCGGTGCTGCTGTCGGATCTGAAGAGCAAGAGCTACCCCGACCTGGTGGTCATCTCGCCCGATGTCGGCGGTGTGGTGCGCGCTCGTGCGCTGGCCAAGCAACTCGGCTGCGACCTGGCGATCATCGACAAGCGCCGGCCCAAGGCCAACGTCTCCGAGGTCATGCATGTCATCGGCGAAATCGACGGCCGCAACTGCGTGATCATGGACGACATGATCGACACCGCCGGCACGCTGGTCAAAGCCGCCGACGTGCTCAAGGAGCGCGGCGCGCGCAAGGTCTACGCCTACTGCACGCACCCGGTTTTTTCCGGCCCGGCGATCGAGCGCATCGCCGGCAGCCAGCTCGACGAGGTGGTCATCACCAACACCATCCCGCTCAGCGAATCCGCAGCCAAGTGCAAGAAGATCCGCCAGCTGTCGGTGGCATTTTTGTTCGCCGAGACCATCCGCCGTATCTCTGACGGCGAATCGGTCACGTCCCTGTTTGCGGAGCAGAACAACAATTTTTGAGCGCCCCAAGGCCGGCGAAAGCCGGCCGTCCCCCGCGGGGATCAAGGAAAGTGGCAAAGCCACATTTCCTTGAGACCCGCTTTCGGCTGGCCCCGTCCGGGGCCGGCCATTCCCGAGAAACCTGGTCGCGGGTTTCTCAATCGACTGGAGTTTGAAATGAAATTCACCGCTTACGAGCGTGTCTTGCAGGGGACCGGAGCGAGCCGCCGCCTGCGCCATGCGGGCAAGGTTCCGGGCATCGTCTACGGTGGCACGGTCACGCCGTCCAACATCGAGCTCGACCACAACGCGCTGTACCACGCGCTCAAGAAAGAAGCCTTCCATTCTTCGATCCTGGAGATGGATCTGGCCGGCACGGTGCAAAAGGTGCTGCTGCGCGATTTCCAGATGCACCCCTGGAAACAGCAGGTGCTGCACATCGATTTCCAGCGCGTCGATGAAGCCACGCGCTTGCGCAAGAAGGTGCCGTTGCACTTCAGCGGCGAAGAGAACTCGGTCGCCGTGAAAACCGACTCCTGCGTCATCAGCCATGTCACGACCGAACTCGAAATCGAGTGCCTGGCCTCGCAGCTGCCCGAGTTTGTGATGATTGACCTGAGCGGCCTGGTCAAGGGCCAGTCGCTGCATGCCAGCGATCTGCAGCTGCCCGAAGGCATCAAGGCCGTCAAACACGGCACCCTGAACCCGGTGATCGTGGCCGCGACCGTGGCCAAGGCCGAGGTCGAAGAAGCCGTCGTCGCCGCCCCGGTGGTCGCCGCGGCAAAAACACCGGCGAAGAAAAAGGACGAGCGCCAAAACAAGAAGTAAACCGGCGCGTGGTGGTGTGTCGTGGCGGGTGGCAGTGCGCGGCTACAAAGTCGCGTGCCGGCCACGCCGTCACATCCATCCCCAGTGGCATTGCCTAGCCTCGAGGCCCGGTTCACGCCGGGCCTTTTTTTGTCACCGATCAGCGCAGCCGGCTCGGGTATGCTGCCGCGCCATGATCCGACTGCTCGTCGGCCTGGGCAACCCGGGGCCGGAATACGAACTCACCCGCCACAACGCCGGCTTCTGGTGGATCGACGCCGCGGCACGTGCGCTGCGCACACAGCTTAGCCCCGACCGCGCCTACTTCGGCCAGGTCGCGCGCATCAACCGCCCGGGTAGCGATAGTGCTGGCGACGGCCCGCTGTGGCTGCTCAAGCCGCAGACCTACATGAACCTGTCGGGCAAATCGGTCGCTGCGCTGGCGCGCTTTTTCAAGATCGAGCCGGCGCAGATTCTGGTCATCCACGACGAGCTCGACCTGCCGCCCGGGCAGATGAAACTCAAGCTCGGCGGCAGCCACGCCGGCCACAACGGCCTGCGCGATATCCACGCCCAGCTCGGCACGGCCGACTACTGGCGGCTACGCCTGGGCATTGGCCACCCCGGCGTGAAGGCCGAGGTCGTGGACTATGTGCTGCGCAAACCGGCTGCCGACCACCGGGCGGCCATCGAGCAGGCGATCGACGGCTCGATGGTCTCGCTCGATTTGCTGCTGGCCGGCGACATTAACAAGCCGATGATGAAGCTGCACCCCAAACCCCACACACCAGCGGCAGTGCCGTCGGAGCCCAAGCCAAGAAGCCGGCGTGGTGCGTGTTGTTGGTGATGTTCGCCTTGTGCAGC
>JANOKR010000379.1:0-1596 GCA_031419315.1 Betaproteobacteria bacterium | reverse complement strand
TACGTGCCGCTGCCGTCGGCGTCGCCGGCACGCACGATGTCAACGCCGGTGATGTGCGAATAGACGCCGCCGGGCACATTGACACCGGCCATCTCGGGCCGGTACTGCGCGTTGTTCAGCACCTGGTCGGCGGGCACGATGCCGGCCTTGAGGATTTCTTGCCCATGGTAGACATCGTCGATGAAGCGGTTCAGCGCCGTCACGCGCTGGCGCAGTCCGGCTTCCATCTCGCGCCACTCGTGTTGCGGGATCACACGCGGGATCAGGTCGAAGGGGATCAGGCGCTCGGTACCTTGGTTACCCAGGCTCGCGTCTTCATCCTTGGCGCCGTAGACCGCGAAGGTGATGCCGACGCGGCGAAAGATGACTTCGGCCTCGTCGCGGCGCGCGCGCATCACCTCGTGGGGCTGCGCGGCCAGCCAGCGGGCGTAGCTGCGGTAATGCTCGCGCGCCGCGAGGGCATCGGTGCTGCCGGCAGGGCGCATTTCGTCGAAGGCAAATTTCATCGCTCGCTCCTCAGCACTTTCAGGCTTGCAAACTCTGGGCCGGGCTCACCACCCGCGTCGTCACCGCCACCGCCAGAGTATGTTTGCCACCGCCGCGGATGACCCCGCGCAGCGGCACGACATCGCCATAGTCGCGACCGACCGCGACGCGGACATGGTCGGTGCCTGGGATGACATCGTTGGTCGGGTCGAGATCGAGCCAGCCGTTGGCCGGCACGCCTGGTGTGTCGGGCACCCAGACCTGCACCCAGGCGTGCGACGCATCGGCGCCGGCCATGGCGTGGCCATCGTCGCTGCTGTGCGTGAGCAGGTAGCCGCTGACATAACGCGCCGGCAGGCCGAGCATGCGCAAGCAGCCCAGCATCACATGCGCAAAATCCTGGCAGACCCCCGTGCGCTGCAAAAACGCCTGCTCCAGCGGCGTGTCGATATCAGTGCTGCGGCTGCGGTAGGTGAAGCCGCTGTAGACCCGGTGCATGAGCTCGATCGCCGCCAGCGCGATCGGCGCGGCGGCAGGGAACGATGGCGCGATGAACTCGCGCAGCGCCGCCAGCCGCGGCACATAGGGCGACGGCTGGACAAATTCGACCGCCCCGTCAAACCCCTGCCGGGCGACATACCGCAGGCGGTCGCGCACCGTCTCCCAGGCCGGTGACCGCGCTGCATCCATCAGCGCAAAACGCGGCGCCACACGCACCCGGCTGCTCGAGCGCACGAGCAGGTATTCGTGCGGTTGGGAGATCGTGAAATGGCTGCACGCATTGCCAAAGACATCACCGCCGTCTTGCAGCTGGTTCGGCCTCGGCGTCACGTTCAGGTCGAACTGCAGCAGGTCCTGGTGCACGTCGACGAGCGGCCGCAGGTGCAGCAGGTGATGCGCCAGCGACACGGGTGCGGCGTAGTCGTAGCGCGTTTCGTGCTGCACCGAAAGTTCGAGCCGAGTTGAACTCATGTGACCCCCACGCTTGCGGCCACGGCCGCGGCGCTGCCTGCTGGCTTGCAAGCCAGCAGTCGCTCATCCGCCACTCTCGAGCGCGCAGGCGCTCGCTCGGCGCGGAATCGCCCCCCCGAGGGGGCGGTCGCAGCTTGG
>JANOKR010000378.1:0-7350 GCA_031419315.1 Betaproteobacteria bacterium | reverse complement strand
CGCGGCGATGTGCAAACGCGGGCCGACAAAGAGGCCGCGGCGCACGGCTTCTTGCAGCCCGAAGTCGGCACCCGCAGCGTCGCGCACGGTCGTGAAGCCGCGCGCCAGCATGCCTTCGAGAATCGGCTTGCATTGCGCGGTGATCAGCGACGGCGGTTGCGCCGCGAGGCGCCAAACATCGTGGGTGACCGCCATCACATGTACATGCGCATCGATGAGGCCCGGCACCGCGACGCGCCCGCCGCCGTCGATGACCAGCCCGTCGCCGGCGTCACGCGGCTCGGCCGTGATTTCGACAATGCGCTCGGCCTCGATGACGATCGTCGAACGCTCGCCCAGCGTGGCCCGCTGGCTGTCGAACGGGATCACATTCGTGATGAAGGTGCGGCGGGTCATCGGGGCTCTCCTCAAAGGCTACTGCGGGCTATACGGCGGGCAACGCTGGCAGGCTACCGCAGGAGACTGCGCCTGAGCCTCGGGACTGCCCCGCTGTTTGTGCGATCCGCGATCCGGCGCCACCGCGACACTTGTCGCCGGTGAAAACCGTTGTCATCCATCTGCACCACGGCGCGCCGGCCAAGCCGGCCGTCGGCGCGCCCTGCAATGGCTGCGGCGCCTGCTGCGCGGTTGCGCCGTGTCCGGTCGGCATGCTGGTGAGCCTGAAGCGGCGCGGCCGCTGCATCGCGCTGCGTTGGGACGACACCCAGATGCGCTACCTGTGCGGCATGCTCGCGGCTCCGGACGCCCGCGGCGTGCTCGCGCTATGGCGCAATCGGATCGCCGCACGCTGGATCGCCGCAGGCGTTGGATGTGATGCGGATATCGAGGTTGCAACCCCACCTTGCTGAGCAACGGCCGGCGCGCGCAGAGTCGCCGTCAGCGCGGGCAGAATTACCGTCAGCGCGCGCAGAGCCGGCACGGGGGCGGCCCGGCTACGTTTCTGGAATTCTTAGGCACTTCGCCGGGCCACCCCCGCACCGGCTCTGCGAACTGCAACAGTGGCGGTCCGCGGTCTTCGACCAGCGCGCTGAATTGGACTTCTCAGCGCCCGGCCGCCACTGGCTCAGCCGGGATTGGGGTGGCCGGCGTAGGGCGTAAGAATTCCACAACCGAAGCCGGCCACCCCGATCCCGGCTGAGAGCACAGCCCAGGCCCGGCTACGCGAATTTCGGCGCGACCTCAAACCGCGACGCCGGCCGGGGAGGCCAGCACCCGCCGCTTCGCCGCTTCGTATTCACCGCGCAAACGCGCAACGAAGACTCCTGTCGGCAGCACCGCCTTGACCGCGCCGATGCCCTGACCGCAGCCCCAGATATCTTTCCAGGCCTTGCTCTTGGCGCTCTCGCCACCGCCAAAACTCATGCTGCTCGCTTCGGCATCGGGCAGCTTGTCGGGGTCCATGCCGGCGTTG
Organism: Betaproteobacteria bacterium; assembly: GCA_031419315.1. Classification (GTDB taxonomy): domain Bacteria; phylum Pseudomonadota; class Gammaproteobacteria; order Burkholderiales; family Burkholderiaceae_C; genus Rubrivivax. The sequence goes on along the minus strand of JANOKR010000378.1, from coordinate 5,939 downwards.
CGGATCGACGGCTTGAGGTAGTTGCCATGGACGCCGGTGAACAGGCTGGAGTAGACGATGTCGTCGCTGTTGCTGTCCACGATGCACTGCTTGTAGGCGTCGGACGCACGCGCTTCGTCGGTGGCGATGAAGGCCGAGCCAATGTAGGCAAAGTCGGCACCGCAGGCCTGCGCCGCAAGCACCGCGCCGCCGTTGGCGATGGCGCCGCTGAGCGCGATCGGGCCATCGAACCATGCGCGGATTTCCTGTACCAGCGCAAACGGGCTCTTCACGCCGGCATGGCCACCGGCACCGGCAGCCACCGCAATCAGGCCGTCAGCGCCTTTTTCGATCGCCTTTTTGGCAAAAAAATTGTTGATGATGTCGTGCAGCACGACGCCGCCCCAGGCGTGCACCGCGTCGTTGACATCGGTACGCGCACCGAGCGAGGTGATGACGATCGGCACCTTGTACTTTGCGCAGACCTGCATGTCGTGGTCGAGCCGGTCGTTGCTCTTGTGCACGATCTGGTTGATCGCATACGGCGCGGCGGGCTGGTCGGGGTGGGCGCGGTTCCAGGCGGCCAGACCTTCGGTGATCTCGGCCAGCCATTCGTCAAGCAGCTCGGCCGGGCGTGCGTTGAGCGCCGGCATCGAGCCAACAACGCCCGACGTGCACTGCGCGATCACGAGTTTGGGGTTGCTGACGATGAACAGCGGCGCGCCGAAAATCGGCAATGGCAGGTTGGTCAGGATCGCGGGCAGCGGCATCAGAAAGCTTCCAGTTCGAGTGCGGTCACGGCGTCGGCGCCTTCGACGATGCTGTCGCGCAGCGAGGTCGCCTTGACCAAAATGTGGTCGGCATAAAAACGCGCAGTGGCAATCTTCGCGCGCATGAATTCGACATCGTCGCCTGCCGCCAGCGCATCTTCGGCAGCGATCAACGCACGCGCCATCTGCCAGCCGGCGACCACCGTGCCGGCGAGCATCAGGTACGGCACGCTGCCGGCAAACACCGCGTTTGGGTTGCTGGTGTTGTGGTCGCAGACAAAAGTGACGGCATCCAAGAATGCGCGCCGGCCAGCAGCCAGCCGATGGGCCACCACTTTCCCGGCAGCGCTGCCGCGCGATGCGAGCAGCAACTCGGTGGCTTCGATCTGCGTGGCGATCGCACGTGCGACCTGACCGCCATCGCGCGCGGTCTTGCGGCCGATGAGGTCGTTGGCCTGGATCGCGGTGGTGCCTTCGTAGATGGTCAGGATCTTGGCGTCGCGCAGGTATTGCGCGGCACCGGTTTCTTCGATGAAGCCCATGCCGCCGTGAACCTGCACGCCCAGGCTGGCGACATCCAGGCTCATCTCGGTGGACAGGCCTTTGACCAGCGGCACCATAAATTCGTAGAAAGCCTGGTTCAGCTTTTGCACTGCGGCGTCGGGATGTGCATGCGCGGCGTCGTAGGCCGCGGCGGCGACCAGCGCCATCGCGCGGCATCCTTCCGTGTAAGCGCGCATCGTCATCAACATGCGGCGCACATCGGGGTGCTGGATGATTGGCACCGGCACTTTTGCCGAGCCGTCAACGGGGCGGCTCTGCACCCGGTCGCGGGCATGTTGCACCGCCTTCTGGTAAGCCCGCTCGGCCAGCGCAATGCCCTGCAGGCCGACACCAAACCGGGCCGCGTTCATCATGATGAACATCGTCTCGAGGCCGCGGTTTTCAGCGCCAATCAACTCGGCCAGCGCGCCGCCATGGTCGCCGTATTGCAGCACCGCGGTCGGGCTCGCCTTGATGCCGAGTTTGTGTTCGATGCTCACACAATGCACATCGTTGCGGCTGCCGTCGGGCAGCAGCTTCGGGCACAAGAACAACGAGATGCCCTTCACCCCTTCTGGCGCACCGGCGATGCGCGCGAGCACCAGGTGGACGATGTTGTCGCAGAGGTCGTGCTCGCCGTAGGTGATGAAGATCTTGGTGCCGAAGAGCTTGTAGCTGCCATCGGCTTGAGCTTCAGCGCGGGTGCGCACCAGCGACAAATCCGAGCCGGCCTGCGGTTCGGTGAGGTTCATCGACCCGGTCCAGCTGCCGTCGATCATCTTCGGGATGAAACGTGATTGCTGCTCGGCTGTGCCGGCGGTGAGCAGCGCCTCGATCGCGCCGTCGGTGAGCAGCGGGCACAACGCGAAGCTCAACGACGCGCTGTTGACCATCTCGCTGCACGCACTGTGGATCAGCTTGGGCAAACCCTGGCCGCCAAACTCTGGTGGGTGATGCAGGCCCTGCCAACCGCCGCGGGCAAAACCCTTGAACGCGTCTTTGAAGCCGGCGCTGGTGGTCACCGTGCCGGCGTTGAACGACGACGGGTTGCGGTCACTCTCCCAGTTCAGCGGCGCCACCACTTCTTCATTGAAACGCGCACATTCTTCGAGCACTGCTGCAGCCGTGTCGAAGCCGGCGTCTTCAAAGCCCGGCAGCGCGGCGACGGCGTCGATATTCGCCAGCGCCTTCATCACGAAAAGCATGTCCTTGACGGGGGCGCGGTAGCTCATGGTGATTCTCCTGGTCAAAAAACAAGAGCGCCGTCGCGGGCGCCCTGGTTGATGTCTGCGGCTCTCAAACAAATGTGGCTTTGCCACTTTGATTGATCCCCACGGGGGACGGCCGGCCGCGGCCGGCCTTGGGGCACTTACAGCGCCGCGATCAACTCGGGCACGGCGACAAACAGGTCGGCCTCGAGGCCGTAGTCGGCGACGCTGAAGATCGGCGCCTCGGGGTCTTTGTTGATGGCCACGATGACCTTGCTGTCCTTCATGCCGGCGAGGTGCTGGATCGCGCCGCTGATGCCGCAGGCGACGTAAAGCTGCGGCGCGACGATCTTGCCGGTCTGGCCGACCTGCCAGTCGTTGGGCGCATAACCGGCGTCAACCGCGGCGCGGCTGGCGCCGAGCGCAGCACCCAGCTTGTCGGCCAGCGGCGTCAGCACCGCGAGGAATTTTTCGCTGCTGCCCATCGCGCGGCCGCCTGAAACGATGATCTTCGCGGCGGTGAGTTCGGGCCGATCGAGCTTGGCGATCTCGGAGCCGACAAAAGCCGAGCCGCCGCTGTCGGCGACTGCCGCCAGCGTCTCGATCGGCGCATTGCCGCCGCTCGCCGCGGCCGGGTCAAAGGCCGTCGTGCGCACCGTCAGCACCTTGACACTGTCGCTGCTCTGCACGGTGGCGATGGCGTTGCCGGCGTAGATCGGGCGCTCGAAGGTATTGGCGCTGACGACCTTGGTCGCGTCGCTGATCTGCGCCACGTCGAGCAGCGCGGCCACCCGCGGCGCGACATTCTTGCCACCCGCGGTGGCGGCAAACAGGATGTGGCTGTAGCCGGCGGCGATGGCCAACACTTGCGCGGCGACGTTTTCGGCCAGGCCATGCGCCAGCACCGCGCTGTCGGCATGCAGCACCTTGGCCACGCCGACAATTTGTGCGGCCGCCTGCGCGGCCGCTGCGGCATCACTGCCGGCCACGAGCAGATGCACGTCACCACCACATTGCAGCGCGGCGGCGACCGTATTCAGTGTCGCGCCTTTGATCGAGAGGTTGTCGTGTTCGGCCACGACGAGGATATTGGCCATGGCTCTAGATCACCTTCGCTTCATTCTTCAGCTTGGCCACCAACGCGGCGACATCGGGCACCTTGACACCGGCACCGCGTTTGGCCGGCTCGACGACCTTGAGGGTCTTGATGCGCGGCGTGACATCAACCCCGAGATCGGCGGGCTTGAAGATCTCGAGCGTCTTTTTCTTCGCTTTCATGATGTTCGGCAGCGTCACATAACGCGGCTCGTTCAGGCGCAGGTCGGTGGTGATGACCGCCGGCAGCTTGATCTTCAGGGTCTCGGAGCCGCCATCGACTTCGCGCGTGACATTCGCGCAATGCTGTCCATTCTCGTCAACAACTTCGACCTTGGATGCAAAGGTCGCCTGCGGTAGGCCCGCGAGTGCGGCGAGCATCTGCCCGGTCTGGTTGCAGTCGTCGTCGATCGCCTGCTTGCCCAGGATGATCAAGCCCGGCTGCTCCTTGTCGACCAGCGCCTTGAGCAGCTTGGCGACGGCCAGCGGCTGCAGTTCATCGGCACATTCGACGAGGATCGCGCGGTCGGCGCCGATGGCCATCGCGGTGCGCAGCGTTTCCTGGCACTGCGTGACGCCGCAGGACACGGCGATGACCTCGGTGGCGACACCCTTCTCGCGCAGGCGCACGGCCTCTTCGATGGCGATCTCGTCGAAAGGGTTCATGCTCATCTTGACGTTGGCGATATCAACGCCCGTGCCATCGCTCTTGACCCGCACCTTGACGTTGTAATCGACGACCCGCTTTACGGGTACCAGCACCTTCATGGCGGTTTTCTCCTGCCAAACTGACGTTGAATTGAAGCGTTGATTCTAGGCCGCGTGTCGTGCAGCCCCCGGCAGCGATAGCAAAGAATAGAACGGTCGTTCTATTTGTTGGGATTGCCGCCTGGCTCGTCCGCCAGATCGCTTGCCGGCACACGCTGCGCCGCCGCCTCGCCACGCGGCATGTCGACCCGCATCAGCAGCAACAGGCCGAGCACAAAAAACAGCCCCGTGGATGCGATAGCCAGCCGGTGATTGCCGCCAGTGACCCAGGTCACGAGCCCGTAGGTCAGCGGCCCGAGCACGGCCGACAGGCGCGTCGCAAAGGTCCACAGGCCGTAGAACTCGGCCATCCGCGCGGCCGGCGCCAGCAGCCCGGCCATCGCGCGGCCCGCCGACTGGCTTGAGCCCATGCACAGCCCGGCGAGCACCGCCGCGGCCCAGAAGAGTGGCGCTGAGGTGGCGAAGTAGGCCATCAGCGTCATCACGATCCAGCCGGCCAGCGTGAGGGCCAGCGCGCGCCGGTGGCCGATGCGGTCTTGCCAGTAGCCGAAGCCGAAGGCGCCCACGGCGGAAGCGATATTGACCAGGAAGACGAGCATCATGGTGTCGATCTGCTTGAAGCCCAGCACCTGCTCGGCATAGATCGCGGCGAGCGCGATGATCACCGAGATGCCGGCCTGGTAGGCCACCGCGCAGGCCAGCAGCGCCGTGAAGTCGCGGTACTCGTGGGCCTGGCTGTAGGTCGCCGCGAGGCGCCGGAACGATGCCGCCAGGCCGCCGACCGCCGCTGTCGGCTGCGCCACCGCGCGCTCTTTGAGCAGCACAAAGGTGGCGATCGCTGCAAGGCCGTAGACGGTTGCGGTGATGAGCATCGTGACCGGCACGAACTGCGTCGCCGGGATGCCGCGGGCTTGCGCCCAAAGCACATAACCCAGGCTCAAACCAAGCGTCAACATGCCGCCGAAATAACCAAAACTCCAGCCCCAGCCAGAGACGCGGCCGATCGCCTCGCGGCGCGCGAGCTCGGGCAAAAACGCGGCCGTCAGCGACTCGCCGTAAGAATAGAAGAGGTTCGACACCACGATGGCGGCAACCGCCAACGCCACATCGCCCTTGCCGGCAAATGCGAGCAGCGCGGTGGCGACAACGCAGCCGATGGTCGTCAGCACCAGCAGGCGTTTTTTGGCCGCGCGCAGGTCGGCGTAGGCGCCCAGTGCCGGCATCGTGAGCATCACGAGGATGCTCGACGCGGCGAGTGCTGCAGTCCAGGCGAAGGTTGCCCAATCGGCATTGCCGGCCACGACGCCGACGAAGTAGGCGTTGAACACCGCCGTCAGCACGACGGTGGTGTAGCCCGAGTTGGCGAAGTCGTACATCGCCCAGCCGAAGACTTCGCGTTTGCGAACGCCGTCGTTGAGTGAGTCCTGGGCAAAGAGGGCCATTCGATCTCCAAGCGTCGACTTGCGCGGGCAGCGATGGTGCCCAGGACGGGGATCGAACCCGTACGCCCTCTTTCGAGAAGCGGCGGATTTTAAGTCCGCTGTGTCTGCCAGTTTCACCACCCGGGCGCGGGCGG
>JANOKR010000377.1:0-8897 GCA_031419315.1 Betaproteobacteria bacterium | reverse complement strand
CCGCATTGCAGGGCGGCAGCCTGACGACGCTGCCGGCGCCCGACGGTGGAACGCGGCTGCGCCTGGCGCTGCCGCTGCGGGTGGTGGGGGTGGTCCCTTGATCGGCTATTGACGATCGACGCGCGCGCGGGCTTGCGAGTGGACGAGCGGGTCAGTTCGCGCGCGGGTGTTATGCAGCGCAGGTCGGGTTAGGCCGGCGATTCACCGCTTCGGCCCTGCACCAAGCGCCTGGCCATCTGTTCTCGAAGGCGCCGCACCGAGATGTCCAGCGGCTACAGCGATGAGCGGGCAATGGGCGGTTATTTGTGGCTGTTCCACCGAACCACCGGAAGCGGCCATTGTGCACCGCGATCCACGGTCGACCCAATCGAGGGAGCGCCTCTGTCAAGGGCGGCGTAATAGACGCGTTGGAACGCTGTGAACTCTCGGACCCGCAGCGTAATCCACCGCATGTGCTTCGGTGCCGACTACCCCTGGCGCGGGCCTCAGTCGCAATCGTGCTGCTCAAAGCCCGCCACAAGGAAAGCGTTGCGTAGGAACTCCTTCAGGTCGACCCTCCGATTCTTCTGGTTCTCCGGGTTGGGCGAAAAGACGTAGCCCACGTGGGCATGATGCTGCCCCTCGTCCGGCACGTGCTCAACGAAGAAACGGTCGCCCGCCTGATTCTTTATGTCGCGGATCGCCGACACCGTGGCCGAGACGGCGCCCTCGTAGGCCCAATTCGGCTTTGCCTCTCGCTTCGTGGCCTGCATCGCGCAGCCCAGTTCATGCACGTCAGCGATTTCGGGCGCGTACTTTCTCCAGACAACCGATTCCGGCTGCTGAGACGGGAACTCGAACAGGGTCTTCTCTACGAAGTGCTGCTCAGCGCGGGACCATTTGCGTGGCGAGTCCACGAGCCGACTGACAAGGTCCTCGCTCGGGATCGCTTCAACCATCGGCGACAGCGCGTCACTCGGGGATCAGAGCCAGGAGATCGTCGTACAGCGTGCCCCTGAAGTCAACGTCGTGCAGGTAGGTTGCCCGCAGCGTGCCAGCGTTGCCGACGACATACAGCCTGCCGTCCGACATGGTTATGAGCGTTCGCCCCCGCCCAGGCACGGGCCAAGCCAGCGTCAGTCCCCCTTCGCCGTCCGGTGACACGGTGGGCAGGCGCTTAGCGCGCGGCAACGCACTCAGGAACCCGTTAAGCGATTCCAGCGTTGGGCGCGTGATGCTTTCGTCCTTCGTGAGCTTGCGGAACACGCGCAATAGCACCTGCCGAGCTTCCACGTTTTCCGCGACCTCCTCGGTCAGCATCTCGCCCGGGAAAGTACTGCTATCCGGAGCGAAGGGAGCCGGCTCCCGCTCGATCTCCCTATAAGCGAACGCGCTGGAATCCGACGCGGGCCTCCAGCGGCCGTAGCTGGGGAACGGCCCCGCCCAATCTAGCCCGGGGAACTGGCCAAGCGTGCTCACACTTCCGTAGTCTTCCATCATGCGGTCCTTCCCCAAGTAATGTGCGCCTCACTCGTCGTGATGTCAGCGAAGCCGTGCGTGATCCACTCGTGCGCAAGATCGAACCATTCTTCGCAGCTTGAGTCCGAGGTCTCCTTCGGGAGACCTCGCGCCGTTAGATCCAGGCGAACGCCCTTCTCGTTGCTTGCGGCATGGCGCGCGCTCGCAGCGCTGATATGCAGCCGGCCGCGCGAGTCGGGCAGGTTGTGAACGACGTTCCAGCTCACCGCCTCAGGGGCCGCTAAGAATCGCTCCGGCACCTCGTCTCGTTGATAGTCGCGCAACCACGCCGTTCGGCCCGGCCAGAAGTTGAAGTACGTCATCTCGAGCTGCACTGGCGTTGGTGCTCCAAGCCCTTCGGACGCCAGGAATTCCCTGTACCGGGACCACTGCTCGCGAAAGCCGGCCACCACTTTTTTGTAGCTAGGATACGAGGAGATCTCGCCAGTTCGTTTCCAGTTAAACAGGAAGCGGTCCTCCTGCAACTGGAGCAGATGCGTCCCCTCCGCGTTAATGAGCCAAGCCCGTCGCAATGGCGGCAGCGCCACCGACTCGACCTGGAAGTTGAAGCCGATCGAGTCCGGGGTTCCTTGACTCTCCACGATCATCGCGATCGGGGCGGCATCGTCGCACCTGGGGAACTCGCCAACAATCCGCGACCAATACCGGCCGATGTGGGCGGTTTTCAGAGGCTTCAGGAGAGTGAAGGCGACACCACAGGCCACCTCGACTACAGGAGGTCGGTCAAACTGGATAGGCACGCGGCCGTCTTTCTGCATGTCTCTCCTTGGCTCGGCTGCCGAAGCATACACACGTGTGATTGTGGATGCTCTGGATAGCTAACAGATTCTTGAGGCGTCACTTCAGCTGCAACCAAAACCGCGGCCCGAACCGACCCCCGACCAAGCTCAGGCGAGCTGCACCAGATCCCACTTGTTCCCATACAGATCAAGTAAAACCACCACCCGCCCGTAGACCTCATCACGCGGCGCTTCGGTAAAACGCACGCCCAAGCTGCACAACCGCTGGTAGTCGGCTTCGAAATCGCTGGTGTGCAAAAAGAGGAATACCCGGCCGCCGGTCTGGTTGCCGATGAGGGCATGCTGTTCATCGTTGGCGGCACGCGCGAGCAGCAGTTCAGCGCCAGCGCGGCCAGCCGAATCAGCACCCGCAGCACCCCCCCGCGGCCTGACCCGCACCCAGCGCTTTTCGGCGCTCAAGCGGGTGTCTTCGAGCAGCTCGAAGCCGAGCACGCGGGTATAAAAATCGATCGCTTCGTCGTACTCGCGCACGAGCAGGCTGATCGCGGCAAGGCTTTGTCTTGAAGTCATCAGCGGCAGCGATTCACTTGCGCCAGAACGACGGCGAAAACAGCACCAGCACCGCGAGCAGTTCCAGCCGGCCGAGCAGCATCACGATGCTGCAGACCCAGGTCTGGAAGTCGCTCAAGCCCTGGAAATTGTTCGCCGGCCCGACCTGCCCCAGGCCGGGGCCGGTATTGTTGATGCAGGCCACCACCGCGGTGAAAGCGCTGACGACGTCCAGCCCGGTGAAGAGCAACAACATCGTCGCACCCGACATCACCGCGCCGTAGATCAGCATGAACGCCAGCACCGATTGCAGCACCCGCGGCTCGACGATATTGCCGGCCAGCGTGACCGGCACTACCGCGCGCGGATGCACGATGCGAATCAGTTCATTGCGCGCGGTTTTCAGCAGCAGCAGCGCACGAACCATCTTGATGCCGCCACCTGTGGAGCCGGCGCAGGTGGCAAAGCAGCACAAGAAGAGCATCAGCACCGGCGCAAAGATCGGCCACTGCGCGTAGTCCACCGTCACCAGCCCGGTGGTGGTGGCGATCGAGACGACGCTGAAGGCGGCATGCCGCAATGATTCGGCAAACGTCGGGTAGACCTGGTGCGCGGTGAGGAAGGCCGCTACGCCGAATACCGATACGACCATCACGCCAAAAAACAAGCGCGCCTCGACATCGCGCCAGAGCACCCACGCCGAGCGGCGTTTCCAGACCAGAAAGTACAGCGCAAAATTGACGCCCGCCACGAGCATGAAAAATACCGCCACGGCTTCGATCGCGGGTGAGTTGAAAAACCCGATGCTCGCGTCGTAAGCGGCAAAGCCGCCCAGGCCCATGATCGAGCACATGTGCATGAAGGCGTCGGCCCAGCCCATGCCGGCGATGCGCAGCGCAAAAAAGCACAGCGTGGCGATGAAGAAGTAGACCACCCACAGGCCGCGTGCGGTCTCGGCAATGCGCGGGGTGAGCTTGTCGTCTTTCATCGGCCCCGGGGTTTCGGCCTTGAACAACTGCGAGCCGCCGACACCGAGTAGCGGCAGGATCGCCACCGCCAGCACCAGGATGCCCATGCCGCCGATCAGGACCATGAAACAACGCCAGACATTGATCGAGGTCGGCAGTTTTTCCAGACCCGTCAGCACCGTGCCGCCGGTGGTCGTCAAGCCCGACATGGCTTCGAAATACGCGTCGGTAAAACTCAAGCCGCTGATGTGGAACATCAACGGCAGCGCACCAAACGCCGGCAGCACCGACCAGACCAGCGCGACGAGCAAAAAGCCGTCGCGCGGCTGCAGCTCGCGGCGGCCGCGGCGGCGGAAAACGCCGTAGAGCAAGGCGCCGCAGACAAAGGTGATCGCGATCGCGCCGTCGTAGGCGTAGAGCGCCGCATCGTTGCCAAAAAACGCAAAGCCCAGCGGCACCAACATCGTCAACGCAAAGAGCATCAACACGCCGCCGAGCACGGCCAGCACCGGGGAAAAATGGGTCATCCGGCGGCGCGCATCAGGTTCGTGTTGCGACGGTGCTCAGCCAAAAAAGGTCGCCGCCACCTGGAACAGTTTTTCGACCTGGCGGACCATCTTCTTGCGCGGGATAAAAACGATCACGCGGTCGCCGCTCTGGATCACCGTATCGCGGTGCGGGATCAGCACTTGCGCTGCAACGCTGCGCACCGGCTCGCCGTCGGGCGCCGCGTCGCCGTCCACCGGCAGCCCGCGCACGATGGCCCCGATCTGCGCGCCCTTGGGCAGGTCGATCTGGTCGATGCGCCGGCCCGCCACCTTGCTGGTGCCAGCGTCGCCGCGCACCACCGCTTCGAGCGCTTCGGCGGCACCGCGGCGCAGCGAGTGCACGGCTTCGACATCACCTCGGCGCACGTAGGCCAGCAGCTCGCCGATGACGGTGTGGCTGGGTGAGATCGCGATATCGATCGGCGTGCCTTGCACGATGTCGACATACGCCCGCCGGTTGATCAGCGCGATGACGCGCCGCGCGCCCAGGCGCTTGGCGAGCAGGCTGGCCAGGATGTTGTCTTCGTCGTCGCTGGTCAGCGCGACAAAGAGGTCCATGTCGCGGACGTTTTCGTCGCCCATCAACGCTTCGTCGGTCGAGTCGCCGTTGAGCACCAGCACCCCGGCCGGCAACTGCGTCGCCAGGTAGTCGCAGCGCGTGCGGTTGGCTTCGATGATCTTGATCTGCAGCTCGTCCTTCAACTGCCGCGCCAGTCGCAGGCCGACCTTGCCGCCGCCGGCGATCATCAACCGGCGCACCGGGCGGTCCATCTTGCGCAGCGCGCCGAGCACGGTGCGGATCTGCGTCGCCGCGGCGAGCACAAAAACTTCGTCGCCGGGCTCGATGCGTGTCGTGCCGGCCAGGTCGGTGAGCGCCTGGTCGCGGCGGTAGATGGCGACGATGCGCATCTGTGCGCCGGGGATCAGCTTGGGGATCTCGGCCAGCGCATGTTGCACCAGCGGCCCGCCGGCGACCGCACGCACCGCGATCAGGCTCACCAGGCCCTGCGCAAACTCGAGCACCTGCAAGGCCTCGGGGTAGTCGATGAGCTTGCGGATATAGCGCGTGACGCTGTCTTCGGGGCAGATCACGCGGTCGACCGCAAAGCCGGCCTTCGCCATCAACGGCGAGCCGTCCAGGAATTCCGGTGACCGCAGGCGTGCAATGCGTGTCGGCACGTTGAACAGGTCGTAGGCGAGCTTGCAGGCGACGAGGTTGGTTTCGTCCTGCGGTGCGCAAGCGATGAAGAGGTCGGCGTCCTCGATGCCGGCCGCAGCCAGCACGGTGGGCAGGATGCCGTTGCCGGCGACACCACGCAGATCCAGCCGGTCTTGCAGGTTGCGCAGGCGCACCGGATCGGTGTCGATCACGGTGATGTCGTTTTGCTCCGAGGCCAGGCTCTCGGCAACACTTTCGCCGACACGGCCGGCGCCGAGGATGACGATATTCATGCTTTAGTGCTCACCGCTGTGCATCGCCGAATGCCACCAGCGCGACGAGCGAAACCAGCGCGACGCGTGGCCATTCATTGTTTTGCGAACAGCTGCCCAAGATCAGCAAAGGCCTTGAACTCGAGCGCGTTGCCCGACGGGTCGAGGAAAAAAAACGTCGCCTGCTCGCCGGCCAGGCCCTTGAAGCGCAGATGCGGCTCGATGATGAAACGCGTGCCCGCGGCGACGAGTTTGTCGGCCAGAAGCTGCCACTGCGCCATCGGCAGCACGACGCCGAAGTGGCGCACCGGCACCGCGTCGCCATCGACCCCGCTGGTCGCCGCCGGCTTGCATTCGCCCGGCGCGAGGTGGGCCACGATCTGGTGGCCGTAGAGGTCAAAGTCGATCCACTCCGGCGAGCTGCGGCCCTCAGAACAGCCGAGCAGGCCGCCGTAGAAGCGACGCGCGATGTCGAGGTCGTGGACCGGGAAAGCAAGGTGGAAAGGGGGCAGGCCGGCAGATGTTGTCATGGGCGTGATTTTGCCTGCGCGGCAAGGCTTGCGGCTCAAAGCCAGTTTGATCGCGGGTGCTCGCGGGCGCTCGCTGGCGCATCAGGCCAGCGCGCGCGCGATCAGGATTTTCTGCACTTCGCTCGTGCCTTCGTAAATCTGGCACACACGCACGTCGCGGTAGATGCGCTCGACGGGGAAGTCGCTGACGTAGCCGTAACCACCGTGGACCTGGATCGCATCGCTGCACACGCGCTCAGCCATCTCGGACGCAAACAGCTTGGCCATCGCGGCCTCTTTCAGGCACGGCCGGCCGGCGTCTTTGAGCGCTGCCGCATGCCGCACCAACTGGCGCGCGGCTTCGATCTGCGTCGCCATGTCGGCGAGCTTGAACTGCACCGCCTGGTGCTGAAAGATCGGCTGGCCAAACGTCTCGCGCTGCTTGCTGTAAACCAGCGCGGCGTCGAAGGCCGCACGCGCCATGCCCACCGATTGCGAAGCGATGCCGATGCGCCCGCCTTCGAGGCCGCTGAGCGCAATCTTCAGGCCCTGGCCTTCGTCGCCGATCAGGTTGGCCGCCGGCACACGGCAGTTTTCGAAATTGATCTGCGCGGTATCGCTGGCATGCTGGCCCATCTTGTCTTCGATGCGTGCGACGACGTAACCCGGTGTCGCGGTCGGCACGATGAAGGCGCTGATGCCCTTCTTGCCGGCGGCCTTGTCAGTCGCTGGCGAAGTGCGCGCCATGACGATCGCGACGTCGCCGTTTTTGCCGCTGGTGATGAACTGCTTGACGCCGTTGAGCACATAGGCGGCACCGTCGCCGTCATCGACGCGGGTGGCGGTCGTGCGCAAGCCGCCCGCCTCGGAGCCGACATGCGGCTCGGTCAGGCAAAACGCGCCGAGCAGGTCGCCGCTTGCCAGCGGTTTGAGAAAGCGCTCTTTCTGGTCGGCAGTGGCGTAAGCCATCAGGATCGACGCCACCGGGCAGTTGTTGACGCTGATGATGGTGCTCGTGGCGCCGTCACCGGCGGCGATCTCCTCCAAGATGATCGACAGCGCCAGATAGACCAGCCCGGCGCCGCCCCATTCGGTGGGCACCGCAACGCCAAAACAGCCGAGGTCGGCCAGCCCCCGCAACTGGGCTTTCGGGAACTGGTGGTTCTTGTCCCAGGCGGCGGCATGCGGCACGATTTCGGCCTGCACAAAACTTCGCACCGCGTCTTGCACCGCCTGATGGTCTTCACTGAGCAGCATGGCGGGTTTCCTTTTTCATCGCGCTCAAGTTCTCTGCATACGCCGTTGCGAGCAGCACCTTCGGCCCGCCCGGTGTGCGGCGCAGGTTGTAGCCGGTGCCAAAGCGCTGCAGCAGCGTGCCATCGCGGCGCTGCAAGGCCCAGTGAATGTGCACAAAGGCGTCATTCGCACCCATCGCATGTGCATGCACGATCTCAAAGTCGGCACGCGCGTAGTCGGCGGCTGCATAGACGGCGCACAGCGCGCGGTGGTTGGCGCGCATGGTTGAGTCTTCGCTCCACCAGGTGACTTCGGCGCCATCGGTGATGCCGCAGGGCACATGCCAGAGGTCGGCCACGGCGTCGCCATCGAGGCGATTGAAAGCGTCGCGGTAGCGAGTGAAAAAGGTTTCGATTTCTGCGCGGCTCATGACCCCGTCTCCCGGCGTGGAATCGAGTACGTGCCCACCGCGTGGGCCACCGGATCGTCGATGCCTTCGGAGTACAGCGCGACTTCGCCCACCGCGAGCGACTTGCCCACTTTCAGCAGCGTGCAGACACCGACGACAGCGCGGTCGGCCGCCGGCCGGCGCAGGAAGTTGATATTCAGGCTGGTGGTGAGCGTTAGCGGGACGATGCCGATCTCGCCCAGGATCGCGACGTAGAGCGCGACGTCGGCCACCGCCATCAGCACCGGCCCCGATACCGTGCCGCCCGGGCGCAGGTCGGCGTCACCCACCTCGAGCCTGACGGTGGCGCTGCGCTTCTCGACGGCCTCGACCGTGCACCGGGTCTGCGGAAACGCAGACAGCAAAAACGCGGTGATCTCTTGCTTGGTCGCCATGGGCCTTGCCTTTAACCGCCAGCCGGCCTGACGAGCAGGGTGCCGCGGCCGATGACACACACGCGATCTGCCGCTCGGGCCTGACCTTCGATCTGCACCACCCATCCGCTCAGACCGGCTTGCCACTCCACGTTGGCGACGGCCCACGACAGTTCGATCTCGACATCGGCAAATACCGGCGCCTTGAAAGCAAAGTTGAAATTCAGGCACAGCACGTCGCGCTCACCCGCGGCGTCGGTGCGCAAAAAATGGGTCGCCGCCAGCCCGATGAGCTGCGCCGATGTCTGCTGGCCGCTGGCGATGATGTCGCGATGCCGAGCCCGGCGCGCTGCTTCAAGGTCATGATGCAGCGGGTTGTTGTCGCCGGTCAGCCGCGCGAAGTCGGCAATCTGCGTGCGCGAAAAACTCAAACGCCGCGTGCAGCTGTCGCCGACCTCGACGAGGTTGATGGGGTCGGCGCTCAATCTTGTGTTCATCGCTTCGATCATGCCGCAGCGTTGTGACTGCCCAGCAGGCGCCATGCCAGCGATGCAAAGAGCAGGCCGCCGGCCGCGT
>JANOKR010000376.1:0-1501 GCA_031419315.1 Betaproteobacteria bacterium | reverse complement strand
TTCGCCGTCGCTTTTTCGGCCGAGGAATCCCCCCAGCAACGCCAGATGACGAAATAACTCACCCACCGTAAGGTTAGAACCTTTCACACACATCGCGCTCTTGGCGCCATTGGCGGCGGGCTGGCGGATCGCGTGGCCCTGAGACTGTCGATGCTCCACCAACGTCTCGACCCAGTCCTGTGGCACGACTTCGACGGCCGGCCGGTTCGGCTCGACGCGGGCCACAGTCTTCAACTGCACCAGCCGCACGGCCGTGATCGACAGCACGGCGATGATCCGCCTGAGTCGCTCGCCCGTGAAGTATTGTCGCTTCTCCACGCTGCAGCCAGTCTTCAGCGACTTGTGATACTCCTCCACCAGCGGCCGCTTTTCGTAGTAATCCACGACTTGCCAGGCGTCGTCGAACGATGCCACCACGGCCGGCTTCAGGGTCGCCAGGTCGAGCACCGCCAGGCGTTGGCGCTGACCGGGCGCGCCGACCTTGAAGGCCACCCGGCGGCCGTCGGGCGAGATGGCGGCATCGCTGAAGGCCGGCTCGGAAAAAAAGGCCCCGACGGGCGGTGGCGCGGGCTGCGCCATCACCGTCAGGCCAGCGCCCGTCAGCCAAAATACAACCGCCCACAGGCCCCACTGCAGTGCGGATGGCAGTCCCTTCATCGCTTCGCCGCGCAGTGCTGCGTGATGTACTCGGCATGCGTTGGCATGACGTCAACACATTTGCCGATCACGGAATGGATGCCGCCCAGGAACGAGGCAATGTCATCCTCTGCGTATACATCGACGAGCGGGTTGTACCCCTGCGGCTGGAGGCCCTGGCCGTGCATGACTTGCAACCAGCCGACTTCTGTGAACAGCTCGCTGGCCTCGCGGAAGATGCGGCCATGCTGGCGATACAGCGCCATGCGCCGCGTCAGCGACTCGGGCACCTGCATCTCGCGGCAACGAGTCCAGAACGGCGAGTCCTCACGCTGGTTGAGGTGGTAGTGCAGGATGATGAAGTCGCGGATGCGGGTGAACTCGAAATCCATCTGCGCATTGAATTCATCGACATCGGGCGCGCTGAAACCGCGGTCGGGAAAGAACGTAATCAGCTTGCCAATAGCGGTCTGGATGAGGTGGATGCTGGTCGATTCCAGCGGTTCCATGAACCCGCCGGCCAGGCCCACCGCGACGACGTTGCGGTTCCAAGTCTTGTTGCGTTTGCCGGTGACAAACGGGATCACCCGGGGCTCGGCCAGTCGAGGCCCGTCCAGGTTGGCCAGCAGCGTCGCCGTGGCTTCGTCGTCGCTGACGTACTGGCTGCAAAAGACATGGCCGTTGCCGGTGCGGTGCTGCAAGGGGATGCGCCACTGCCAGCCGGCGCGGTGCGCGGTTGAGCGGGTGTAAGGCGTGATTTCGGCCACCGATTCGCAGGGCACGGCCACCGCGCGATCACAAGGCAGCCAATGGGTCCAGTCTTCGTAACCCGTGGCCAAGGCCTGCTCGATGAGCAGGCCGCGGA
>JANOKR010000375.1:0-3577 GCA_031419315.1 Betaproteobacteria bacterium | reverse complement strand
GACCTGTCGGGCATCGATGCCGATGTTGATGTCGAAGGGAATCAGGCGTTTGCCTCAATCGGCGAAAACGCGGTGTTCTCGGGCGCTGGACAGCTCAGCTACCGCTACGAAGTCATTGCCGGTACCGAGTACACGGTCATCGAGGGCAATGTTGACGCCGGCCTGGCGGCTGACTTCCAGATCGCGTTGATCGGGCATCTGACGTTCCCGGCGATCGGGCCCGACATCCTGCCTTGATCGGGGTCGGCGCCGCGATCGTGGTGCCGACTATCCGAATCGAACGGATGACCTCCCGCTTACAAGGCGGATGCTCTACCAGCTGAGCTAAGTCGGCACTGGATCTAATTTTAGGCGCTCAACCACAAAGGTCGCGAGCCGCGGGGTCAGCTGTCGGACAGCGGTCGGACGGCGGCTTATTTGACCCGCTTCAGCGACGGCCTGGCGCTCGGCGGTGACGGCGGCGGCGACGACGGGTCGTCATCCGGCGCCGTGGCTGAAGGTGCGACGACCTCATCGGACGCCGCTTCGGTATGCGCCAGCCGAATCGCCGGCGCGGCAACAAGCACGGTTGGCCTGCCGTCGGCCTTGCCCGCCGTACCGGCGCGGTCAACGGCGACGACCGCCGCACCCGCGTTGCTGCCGGCCCCGGCCCCGGCCCCGGCCACCGGAACCGGGAAGGCCATGCCCTGCCCGTTCTCGCGGGCGTAGATGGCGACCACATGATCGATCGGCACCACGATATCGCGCGCGACACCGCCGAAGCGGGCGCGGAACTCGATAAACTCGTTGCCGAGCTTCATGCCGCTGGTCGCTTCGAAGCCGACGTTGAGAACGATCTCGTTGTTCTTCACGTATTCGACCGGCACCTGCACCGATGCATCGACAAAGACCGCGACATAGGGCGTGAAGCCGTTGTCCACGCACCATTCGTGTAGCGCGCGGATGAGATACGGGCGGGTTGAACTGCCCTGGGCATCGGGGGTCGTCGGGATCGTCATGCGGCAGGCGGTGGCGATACTTCGCGCGGGTTGGCGAGCGCTCGTCAGCCTATTTGCGCATCACCTTTTCGGACGGCGTCAGTGCCTCGATATAAGCCGGGCGAGAGAAAATGCGCTCGGCATACTTGAGCAGCGGCGCGGCGTTTTTCGACAGCTCGATGCCGTAGTAGTCCAGGCGCCAGAGCAGCGGTGCGATGGCCACATCGAGCATCGAAAAATCGTCGCCCAGCATGTAGCGGTTTTTCAGGAAGATCGGCGCCAGCTGGGTCAGGCGGTCGCGGATCTGCTCGCGGCCCTTTTCCAACTGGCGCTCGGTGGCCTTGACGCCGCGGCCCTCGAGCAGGTTGACGTGGGCAAACAGTTCCTTCTCGAAATTGAAAAGAAACAGACGCACCCGCGCACGTGCCACCGGGTCACCCGGCATCAGCTGCGGGTGCGGGAACCGCTCGTCGATGTACTCGTTGATGATGTGCGACTCGTACAGGATGAGGTCACGCTCGACGAGGATCGGCACCTCGTTGTACGGGTTCATCAGCGCGATATCTTCGGGCTTGGCGAAGAGATCGACATCGCGGATCTCGAAGTCCATGCCCTTCTCGAACAGCACAAAGCGGCAGCGGTGCGAATAGGGGCAGGTGGTGCCGGAGTAAAGGACCATCATGGCAACGGGTTCCCAATCAAAAATACAGCCGAGCGCTCAAAGTCGGGCCCCGGCAAAAGGACAAACGCAGTGAAGCTGGCCGCTTCACTGCGCATCGGGCCCGGCATGGCAGCCGGGCCCCGGCGAACGTCACTTGACGTCTTTCCAGAACGCTGCGTTCAGGCGCCACGCGATCACGGTAAAGAGGGACAGGAACAACAGCACCCAGACGCCCAGCCGGACACGGTCGGACTGCACCGGCTCGGCCATCCAGTGCAGGTAGGCAACAAGGTCGGCCACCGCCTCCTTGTACTCGGTCGGCGACATCGTGCCGGCGGTGATCGGCTCCAGCCCCTTGAAGACATGCACCGTCTTCGCCGGGTCGTGCGCGTCTTTCATGTCGACAAACACCGCGCGCTGCTGGCCCTGCAACTCCCACAGCACATTGGGCATGGCGACGTTCGGGAAGGCGGCGATGTTCCAGCCGGTGGCCTTGGTGTCGTCACGATAGTAGCTGCGCAGATAAGTGTAGAGGTAGTCGGCGCCACTGCCCTGGCCCGGCGCCGAGCGCGACCGCGCGATCACGCTCAGGTCCGGCGGCAGGCCGCCGAACCAGTCCTTGGCCTGCTTGGGGCTCATCGCGATCTTCATCGTGTCGCCGACCTTGGCTTCGGTGAAGACCAGACTGGCCTTGATCTGCTCTTCGCTCAGGCCGACATCACGCAGCCGGTTGTAGCGCATGTACGCGGCTTCATGGCAATTCAGGCAGTAGTTGACGAACAGCTTGGCCCCGTTTTGCAGTGCCGCCATATCGGTCACACGCTCGGTCGGGAACTTGTCCCAGGCAATGCCATCGCTGGCCGCTTGGGCACCGCTGAAGCTGAAGGCCGCGAGCAGCGCCAGGAGGAGTTTTTTGATCATGTTGTGCATCCCGCCGCGGTTCAATGCGCCTCGAAGGTCACGCGGTCGGGCACCGGCTTGAACTCACCGAGGCCGCTCCACCAAGGCATCAGCAGGAAGAAGCCAAAATAGAACACGGTGCCGATCTGCGCCATCAACGTGCCGATATCGGACACCGGCTTGATGCCGAGATAACCCAGCACCAGGAAGACGACCACAAAGACGCCGTACAGCGTCGAGTGCCAGCTCGGCCGGTAACGGATCGATTTGACCGGGCTGTTGTCCAGCCAGGGCAGGAAAAACAGGATCACCACCGCGCCGCCCATGATCACGACGCCCCAGAATTTGGCGTCGAACGTCTTCAGCAGCGCGACAAAAACAATCGCCGCGACCACGATCGCGATCTTGGCCGCGCCCGACAGCCCGCCCTTGATCATCGACAGCACGGCGCCGATGGCCACCAGGCCGCAGATCACGTTGACCAGGTCGTCGGTCGTCGCACGCAGCATCGAGTAGTACGGCGTGAAGTACCACACCGGGGCGATGTGGGCGGGTGTCTTCAGCGGGTCGGCCGGGATGAAATTGTTGTACTCGAGGAAGTAACCACCCATCTCCGGCGCCAGGAAGACGATCGCGCTGAAGATGAGCAGGAAGACACTGGCGCCGAGCAGGTCGTGCACCGTGTAGTAGGGATGGAACGGGATGCCGTCCAGCGGCTTGCCGTTGGCATCTCTCTTGGCCTTGATCTCGACGCCGTCGGGGTTGTTGGAGCCGACATCGTGCAGCGCAAAGATATGCGCCACCACCAGACCGAGCAGCACCAAAGGGATCGCGATCACGTGAAACGCGAAGAAGCGGTTCAGCGTGGCATCGCTGACAACGTAGTCACCGCGGATCAGCAACGCCAGGTCGGGGCCGATAAACGGCACCGCTGCAAACAGGTTCACGATGACCTGTGCGCCCCAGTAGCTCATCTGGCCCCAGGGCAGAAGGTAGCCAAAAAAGGCCTCGCCCATCAGGCACAAGAAGATCAAGCAGC
>JANOKR010000374.1:0-11170 GCA_031419315.1 Betaproteobacteria bacterium | reverse complement strand
CGTGTTTAGCGCGAGGGCCAGGCCACGATCGAACAACGGATGCGGCGTAGCGCGGTGGCGCACGGCTGTCAACGAAAGGAATCCAGCATGAACCAACGATTCACGATCGAGTGCAAGCCGAACGGCCCCTATCTCGTCAGGGACCTCGAGCATCTCAAGGACTGGCAGGGCAATCGCATGGACAGCAAGCCGGTCATGGCGCTTTGCCGCTGTGGCGGATCAGCCAACAAGCCGTTCTGCGATGGCACGCATCAGAAGAACGACTTTTCCGGCACCAGGCTGGCCGAGCGCGGCACCGACCAGCGCCAGAGCTACCCAGCCCCAAGAATCACCATCCATGACAACCGCTCGATCTGCGCCCACGCAGGGCATTGCACCGATGGCCTCGCTTCGGTGTTTAAGTACGGCAGCGAGCCGTGGATTGATGCGTCCGGCGCCGCGGCCGAAGCGATCATCGAGACCATTCGCAGATGTCCCTCGGGGGCACTGAGTTACACGCTGGATGGCATCCAGGGCAAGGAGCAGTCACAGGAACAGCCGCAGGAGCCGTCGATCACCGTCACCAAGGATGGGCCGTACGCCGTCGACGGTGCGGCCCACTTGCTGGAGCAATCCTGGGCGCAGGGTGCATCAACGGAGCACTACACGTTGTGCCGCTGCGGAGCGTCCAAGAACAAGCCCTTCTGCGACGGCACGCACGGGAGCATCGGGTTCAAGGACGGAGGCCGCTAGCCTGACGGGTCGGCGTCCGGTTCTGCGAACCTCCTCTAGTCACGAGGTTGCTTGGGACATCCGTGGATGTCGAATTGGTGGAGACGAGGAGGATCGAACTCCTGACCTTCGCATTGCGAACGCGACGCTCTCCCAGCTGAGCTACGCCCCCACTTGAGCGTCGCAGTTTACCATCGCGCAAAGCGCCTTTTGGCAGCGGGGGCAGGTATGGATTCGAACATCGACGGCGCGTGGTTCGACGCGCAATACAACAACCGCGCGCGGGTGCCGGGGCATGCCGAAATACTGGCGCGCTGGGCGTCGGATTCGGTGCAAACACAGGCATCACATCCGGCGCAACTCGACCTTCACTACGGCGACTCGGCAGCTGAAACGTTGGATGTTTTTCCGGCATCGCGCGCCGACGCACCGGTGCTGTTTTTCATCCACGGCGGCTACTGGCGCGCACTCGACAAGTCCGACCATTCGTTTGTGGCGCCGGCTTTTGTGGACGCCGGCGCCACGGTGGTGGTGCCGAACTACGCGCAGTTCCCGGTAGTGTCGGTCGAGGAGATAGCGCGCCAGATGACCCGCGCGCTGGCCTGGACTTGGAAAAACGTCGCTGGCGGCGGCCGGGCTGGCGGTGGCAAGCCGCGGCGCATCGTCGTTGCTGGCCATTCGGCGGGCGGGCACCTCGCGGCGATGCTGCTCTGCTGCCGCTGGCGCAATGTGCTCGCCGGCATGCCGGCGCAGCCGGTCGCCGCGGCGGTATCAGTCTCGGGGCTGTTTGATCTCAAGCCGATCATGCACACGCCGTTTTTGCAGGCCGACCTGCGCCTGACCGCGGCAATGGCCCAGCGCACCAGCCCGGCCGGTTTTGCGCCGCCGAAGTCGCCGCTGTTGAGCCTGGTCGGTGCCGACGAGAGCGAAGAATTCCTGCGCCAGAACCGTCTCATCCGTGAGCGTTGGGGTGCGGCGGCGGTGCCGGTGTGCGAAGAGATCGCAGGTGCGAACCACTTCACCGTGCTCGACGACCTGGTGCAGCCGGCTGGACACGCGCACCAGTTGACGCTGGGCTTGTTGGGGCTGGCGGGCTGACCTGGCGGCGCGCCGGTCCGCCGGCCCGCCGGCGCCGGCAATCGCCAAAATGCGTCGCCGCGAGCCAGCCACTTCGGCCATCGCGGTCGGCTATCGGCGACATTGTTTTTTTGTATTGGCAGGCCCCCGCCGCGCTGGTAAGTTCGCCAGCGTCGCTGCACCCGCAGCGCGCACCAGACCCCTCAAGCCACCAGGAGCCAGACATGGGACTCAAAGGATCGAAGACCGAGCAGAACCTGAAGGACGCCTTCGCAGGCGAATCGCAGGCCAACCGGCGTTATCTGTACTTCGCAAACAAGGCCGATATCGAAGGCCAGAACGATGTCGCGGCGCTGTTCCGCTCGACCGCCGAAGGCGAGACCGGTCATGCCCACGGCCACCTCGAGTTTCTCGAGGCGGTGGGTGACCCGGCGACCGGGCTGCCGATCGGCTCGAGCCGCCTGAACCTGGCCGCCGCGGTGGCTGGCGAGACGCATGAGTACACCGACATGTACCCGGGTATGGCCAAGCAGGCGCGCGAAGAAGGTTTCGACGAAATCGCCGACTGGTTCGAGACCCTGGCCAAGGCCGAGCGTTCGCACGCGAACCGCTACGTCAAGGCCCTGGACGCGCTCGTCGACTGATCGACGGCCGCGCCGAGTAGCACCACAAGGGGCCGTGTGCCCCTTGTTTTTTGTCCCCCTCAAACGTTCAGCATCATCGGTACAAAAACACTATGCGCGAAGGCAACCTCGAGGCCCCGACCCGGCACCCGATCGACTGGAAATCGGCGGACTTTTACGACGAAGTCTCGGCGCTCAATGAGATGGAGCGGGTCTTCGACATCTGCCACGGCTGCCGCCGCTGCGTCAGCCTGTGCCAGAGTTTCCCGACACTGTTCGACCTGATCGACGAGACCGCCGACGGCGAGGTGCATGGCATCAAGAAGGAAGCCTACTGGAGCGTCGTCGACCAGTGTTATCTGTGTGACCTGTGTTACATGACCAAGTGTCCGTACACCCCGCCGCACCCGTGGAACCTGGACTTCCCGCATCTGATGCTGCGCGCCAAGGCGATCAAGTTCAAGAAAAAAGGCGAGGTCAAGGCGGGCGAGCGCTTCCTGGCGTCGACCGACGTGCACGGCAGCTTCGCCGGCATCCCGTTGGTGGTGCAGACCGTCAACGCGGTGAACAAGACCAAGACCGCGCGCAAGCTGATGGACAGCGCGCTCGGCGTCCACCCCGATGCGTGGATGCCCGAGCTGGCGACCAAACGCTTCCGCTGGAGCGCGGCCAAAAGCGGGGCCAACAGCGCGACGCCGGTGGTCACGAACGGCCAGCGCACGCCGGGCAGGGTTGCGATCTTTGCGACCTGCTATGTCAACTACAACGAGCCCGGCATCGGCCATGACCTGCTGCGTGTGCTGGCACACAACGACATCCCGTATGTCATCGTCGACAAGGAATCCTGCTGCGGCATGCCCAAGCTCGAGCTCGGTGACCTCGACGCGGTGGCCAAGCACAAAGAGGCGAATATGCCGGTGCTGGCGCGCTATGCCAAAGAGGGCTACGCGATCGTCAGCGCGATCCCGAGCTGCACGCTGATGTTCAAGCAGGAACTGCCGCTGATGTTCCCAGGCGATGCCGACACCCAACTCGTCAAGGCGGCGATGTTCGACCCTTTCGAGTACCTCATCGCGCGCCACAAGGACGGCCTGCTGAAGACCGATTTCAAGACCGCGCTCGGCCGCGTGAGTTACCACATCCCCTGCCACGGCCGGGTGCAGAACATCGGCAAGAAGACCGAAGAGATGTTCAAGCTCATCGGAGCCAAGGTCGCGGTGCAGCTCAATACCGTTGAGCGTTGTTCGGGCCACGCGGGCACCTACGGCGTGAAGACACCGACCCACCGGGTGGCAATGAAAATCGGCAAGCCGGTCTTCAAGGCGATGGCCAAGGACGAGCCCGATTTCATCAGCAGCGACTGCGCGCTGGCTGGCCACCACATCGCGCAAGGCATGGCCCAGGCCGGCACGCCGGCCAAGGCGCTGCGACACCCGTTGAGCCTGATGCGCCTGGCGTATGGGCTGTGAGCCTTGTGGGCTGCAAACCAATCGCACCTTGAAAGAATGATGATGACCATGACCATGACCATTACCCCTGACACCCTGCTCACGCTCGAGGCCTACGCCAAGATCCGCAAGAGCGGCAAACCAGAAGCGATTGCCCACCGCAGGCTGCGCAGCGTGCACCTGGGCGAGCACATGACGCTGAACTTCGAAGACGAGCGCACCATCCGGCGCCAGATCCAGGAGATGCTGTTCATCGAAAAGATCTTTGACGAAGCCGGCATCCGCGGCGAGATCGAGGCCTATGCCGCACTGGTGCCCGACGGCAACAACTGGAAGGCGACGCTGCTCATCGAGTACCCCGACGCCAACGAGCGCAAGCGCGAGCTCGCGCGCCTGATCGGTGTCGAAGACCGCATGTTTGTCGAGGTCGAAGGCCATACGCGGGTCTACGCCATCGCCGACGAAGACCTCGACCGCGAGAACGACGAAAAGACCTCGGCGGTGCACTTTGTGCGCTTCGAGTTCCCGCCCAAACAGCGTGATGCGATCCGCGCCGGCGCGGCGGTCAAGATCGGCTGCGACCACACCAACTATCCGGCGCATGCGCTCGTCGCGGCCGATACGCTGGCCAGCCTGGCGGGGGATCTCAAAGCGGCGTAGGCCACCGTCGGGCGGCGTCGACGCTGTACAGCACCAGCGCCGCCCAGATCAGCCCAAAGCCGGCCAGCCGCGTCATGTCAAACGGTTCACCGAAGGCCCACACCCCCAGGCCGAACTGGATCGTCGGCGAGATGTATTGCAAGACCCCGATCGTGGCCAGCGGCAGGCGTCGCGCCGCGGCAGCAAACAGCAGCAGGGGCAGGGCGGTGAGCGGGCCGCCGAGCAGCAGCCACAGGTTGATCTGCGTGTCGCCGCGGGCCATCGCGCCGTTGTTGGCGAAGGTCCACCAGGCCAGCCAGGGCAGCACCAGCGGTGCCAGCAGCAGGGTCTCCAGCGCCAGGCCTTCGAGTGCGCCGAGCGACGCCGTCTTGCGCACCAGGCCGTAGAGCCCGAAGAGCAGCGCCAGCGCCAGCGCAATCCAAGGCAGGCGCCCGGAGGCGAACGTCAGCCACATCACTCCGGCCGCGGCCAGCGCCACGGCCGCCCATTGCAGGCGGCGCAGACGCTCGCCGAGCACCAGCACACCGAGCATCACGCTGACCAGCGGGTTGATGAAATAACCCAGGCTGGCTTCGACCACCTGGGCCTGCTGGATCGCCAGCGCGTAGAGAAACCAGTTGCCGGCGATGAGCAGCGCGCTCAATACAAACGCGCCGATGCGGCGCGGCTCGCGCGCGATCTCGCGCATCCAGCCGAAGCGACGCAGCGCGAGCAGCGCCAAGGCGATGCACAACAACGACCAGACCGACCGATGCAACACGATCTCGAGCGCGCTTACCGAGGCCAGCTGCTTGAAGTACAGCGGGAACAGGCCCCAGGTCACAAAAGCCAACAGGGCGTAGACGACGCCGGGGTTCATCGGGGCTGGCAATCGTCGGGTGTCATGACTGGCCACATTGTCGGTGCGCCAGGGCAACTGCCGATGCAGTGCGGCCAGGGCGCGCGATCGTTGCGGCGCTGCCTCGGCTGCTTTTCACCCCGCAGATGCGCCGCATCATCGCCACGCCCGAGATTGAGCGCGAGGCGATAGCGCTGTGCGCGGCGCGTGCCGGGTCTCGTCGACTGGCGTCACGAGATGTGAAAACTGTCGCGCCGTACTGACGGGTTTTGGCCCTCGGCCCCCCTTGATCTCGGGAGAGCCCCCGATCGAGGGAGGTACAAACGCTTGCAGCGGCCGAAAAATGCCTGTCATGTTCACGCGGCACCATCAACTCGATGCTGTCGTCTCGTGAAGCCGGGAGAAAAGTCATGCCACAGACCTTCAACGTCGGCGCGCGGTCGCTGTTTGTCACGATCACGGCCTGGGTCTTTATCGTCTTTGGCGCGCTCGCCTGCATCTCCGCGGTAGTGCAAAACGCCAGCACCGGCTCGATGCTGGCCAGCCACCCGATGCAAAGCCTGCCGCTGATCACCGGCTTCCTGGTCGGCTATCTGCCCTGGGTGATGGGCGCCGGCATGGTCGTGTCTCTGGCGATGTTCGGCGCCGCGATTGGCTTGCTGATGCGCCTGAACTGGGCCCGCCGGGCTTTTATCGGCCTGCTCGTGCTGGCCATCGTCGCCAACCTGGCCGGGCTGTGGCTGCAACACGAGGTGGTGCAGTCGCTGGTCTCGTCCACGCTGCGTGGCAGCGCGCTGCCGCCGCAGGCCGCCGATGTGTTTGGCGGCTTTGTCACCGCGTCGCGGGTGATGGGCGCGGTCGTCACGCTGGCGGGCTGCGCGCTGCTCGGCTGGGTCATCCGCCGCCTGATGTCGCCGATGATCCGGCAGGAATTTGCCTGACGGGTCTGCGCCCCGGCGAGCGTCAAGACTCGTTTGACGCCTCGGTTGTCGCACGCGGCTCCGCGCTGCTGCGCAAACGCTGGTCGCCGACAGCCGACCAGCCCCAGGCGAGCAGCGCCACCAGGCCGAGCATGGCGTGAACGACAGTGACGCCACGCGCGCCGGCTTCCTGCACCAGCCCACCAAAGAGCAGCGTCAACACCGCATAGCCGGCGGCGGCACGCAGCGGCGACCGGCCCTGTTGCCCGCGCCTGGCCGGGGCCCAGAGCTGCCCACCCCAGGCCAGCCCCCAAGCGGCGCCATGCGCGGCTGCCAGGGTCAGCAGGTCCCAGGGAGCTGGCGCCCACAGCGCCGCTGCGGCGCCGGCAGCCAGCAGCAGCGCACAGACTGTCGCCAGCAACTGTGGTGACCCGCGCGCCATGGTGCCCTGCAGCAGCCAGGCCGGCCCGAACATCGCGCCGATGTGCAACATCACCATCAACTGCGGCGGCACTTGCGCCGTGCGGCACCAGTCGGCCATCAGCGGCAGCGCGGCCATCATCGGCAGCATCGCCAGGCCGGCAAGCAGGATCGGCCACTGACCGGTATCGCGCCAGGCGCCCGCCGGCCAGGCTGGCAGCGAACAGTCGAACAGGCCGGCGCGACAGCCTGGTCGCGGTGTGCCGGCGGCCAGAGGCCGCTGCAAGCCGATCAGCAACAGCGCCACGGCAGCGACGAATAGCGCCAATCGCCAGGCCAGCGCTTGCAGGTCGCCCGGGTCGCCGAGCACCATGCCCGCGCACAGGGCGCCTATCGCGGCCGCGGCAATCGGTGGCCGCGGCGTTTGGGTCTGGGTCATGCGCAGGCCGCGCACGACACCCGAAGCCAGGGCCGTCAGCATGGCCCAGCCGAGCAGCGCCAGCAGCACCGCACCGAGGCCACCACCGCGCACGCTGGCCAGCAGGCCGGTTGCGGCCGCGCTCGCCGCGAGCGCCAGCGCCGCGCCGCGGGACCAGCGTGGCATATCGCCCCGCGTGACCAACGCCGCTGCCGCGCCCAAGGCCAGCAGCCACAGCGCCACCAGCGCGAGGGCGCTGGCCAGGTTGGGCGCGAAGCGCAAGCTGAAGCTGCCGATGCCCACCCAGCCGGCCACCAGCAAGGCCCAGGCGCAGGCCCGTGCCAGGGTCAGTGGCAGGCCAGGCGGGGCGTCGGACATCGCCGGGATCAACCCGCTGCCGCGACGCTGCGACTTGCGCTCGCAGCCGCGCTTTGGTCATCGCTTTCACCGGCGCCACCCTGCGCGGCGTCAGGCGCAACGCCTTGCCATTCGGCCAGCAACGCCGCCGGCCAGCGCAGCTCGTGCCCGGTGCTGGCGCTGAAGGCTTGCAGGTCTTCGGGGGTGTCGATGTCGACGCGGTAGCGGCGGTTGTTGGTGTCGAACCAGCGCACGCGCTCGGGGTTGGCCTGGCGCCACTGGCGGCAGGCCGCGTTGACACCACCGGCGAGCCACTCTTCGCGCAGCGTGGCATCAAACATCACCGGGTTGCCGGGTAGCGGCTCACCGCCGTCAACAACCACACGCGGCACCACCATCGCCGCGTCACCGCGTTTTTTGTAGGCGCTGATGAGGTCGACGATATCTTGTGCGGCGATCAGCGGTTGGTCGGCGAGGGCCACGATCACGGCGTCGATCCTGGGTGAAAGCGCGCGCAGGCCGACCCGCACCGACGACGCCTGGCCGTCTTGTGGCGCCGGGTTGTGGACCAGTGTGATGGGGAAGGATTTGATCGCCGCCTCGATCGCGTCGGCATGGTGGCCGAGTACCACCACGACCTCGTCGACACCGGCGCCCGACAGCGCAATCAGCTGGCGCAGGATGAGGGGCACACCGCCGAGTTCGAGCAGCGCCTTCGGTCTGGCGCCTAAGCGCGCCCCTTCGCCTGCTGCCAGCAGCACTGCGCCGACGGTCATGCGTGCGAAGAGGCCGCTGTTGGCTTTGAGGATGCAGCCCATTTCAGCGCCGCCCGGCCGCCCGAAGGCACTGAAAGGCCCCGCGGGGGCCGCGAGCGAAGTGAGCTTGGGGTCGCATGTCGGTGTCCTTCAGGCGTTGGCTTCAACGCAGGGCTTCGATGATCTGCGGCAGCACGGTTTGAATGCTCTTCAGGTCGCCGCCGGGCGCCAGCAGGTCCAGGTGCGGCAGCGCGGCGATCATGCCCTGGCTGACCGGTGCAAACCCGGGCTGTTTGCACAGCGGGTTGAGCCACACGATGCGCCGCGCGCGCCGGCGCAGTTGCACCAGGGCCTGCGACAGCAGCGCCGGGTCGCCGGTGTCGTAACCGTCGCTCATGACGATGACCGCGGTGCGCGAATGCACCGCGCGGGGTGCATGTTCACGGTTGAACTGCGCCAGGCTTTCGCCGATGCGTGTGCCGCCCGCCCAGCCCGCGGCCATCAGGTGCAGGCTCTCCTGCGCCCGCCAGGGGTCAGCGTCGTGCAGCGCCTGCGACACCGCGGTGACCCGGGTGTGGAAGATAAAACTCTGCACGTCGTTGAGCTCGGCTGCGAGCGCACGCGCCAGGCGCAGGTAAAAAAAGCTGTACAGCGACATCGAGCGGCTGACATCGATCAGCAGCACGATGCGCGGGCGCACGCGGCGGCGGTTTTTCCAGTGCAGCTCGAAAGGTGTGCCGCCGCTGGCCACACTGCGGCGGATGGTGGCGGCCAGGTCCAGCCGCCGGCCCTGGCGTGCGCGCACTTCGCGGCGCAGGCGCAGGTGTTTGATCTGGCGCGCAAAGCGGCGGATCAGGGCTTCGATGTCGAGGGTGTGTTCGCGGTCGGTGAGGGTGCGAAAGTCGGCCGAACTGAGCAGCGCCTGGCGGCTGGCGGCGTGGCGCGGGTGCGTGTCGTCCTTGCCGCTGGCAGCGTCTTCGTCGCCCGCCGCGCCGCCGGCTTGTTGGCCACTTGGTGCAGCTTCGTCGGCGTTGCGCCGCTCGGGGCTTTGCCAGCGGTTGGCGGGCAAGAACCAGGCGTCGAAGAGTTCATCAAAGCGCCGCCACTCGTCGCTGCGCCCGCAGAGCAGCGCTTGCAGGCTGTAGCGCAGCGCGGGCGCGTCGAGCACGCCGACGCACTGTGCGGTATGCAGCACCTGCACGGCGTCGCCACCACCGACGGCAAAGCCGTTGGCGCGCAGAAAGGTCGGGAAGCCGCTGAGTTTGTGATTCAGCGGCGTGGTGATCGAAGTCGGCGCATTCAGCACGCTGCGGCCAGACCTGCCACCACTTCGCGGGGCAATGCGGCGCGGTCGTCGCGGGTTTTGATCAGCGCGCTGAGCGTATCCATGATGCGCTCGGCACCATGCATGTCGATGCTGCTGATGCCCAGCCGCAGCAGTGCCGCCGCCCAGTCCAGCGTCTCGGCGATGCCGGGGCGCTTTTGCAGGTCGATGCGGCGCACGCCCTGCACAAAGGCCACGATCTGCGCGGCCAGTGCGGCCGCCACGTCGGGCGCCTTCTTGCGCACGATGGCCAGCTCCTTGTCGTAGTCGGGGTAGTCGATGTACTGGTACAGACAGCGCCGGCGCAACGCGTCAGACAATTCGCGCGTGCCGTTGCTGGTGATGACCACCAGCGGCTTGCTGACGGCGTGCACGGTGCCCAGTTCGGGGATCGAGAGCTGGAAGTCCGACAGCAACTCGAGCAGATAGGCTTCAAAGGCTTCGTCAGCGCGGTCGACTTCGTCGATCAGCAAAACGGGCGCTACTTTGCAGCTGATGGCTTGCAGCAGCGGGCGCTTGATCAGGTAGCGCTCGCTGAAGATGTCCTGCTCCTTCTGCTGCAGATCTTTCGCATCTGCGCGCGCGTCGTTTTCGAGCAGCTTGATGGCCAACAACTGGCGCTGGTAATTCCATTCGTAGAGCGCCGAATGGGCGTCCAGGCCTTCGTAACACTGCAGCCGGATGAGCCGGGTGCCGCGCAGCGTGGCGAGCACTTTGGCGACTTCGGTCTTGCCGACACCGGCGTCGCCCTCGAGCAGCAGCGGGCGCTCCAGGTCCTGCATCAGCAGCAGCGCCGCTGCGAGTTGCGGCTCGGCGATGTAGCCCGCGCCCGCCAGTTCTTGCTGCAGGGCAGCCAGGGCCAGCGAGCGCTGCCCCGTCATCGGACGTCAATGCCAAGGGCATGGCACTGCTGCCAGACGCGGTAGGCGCTGTGCGGCATGTCCATGTGGGTCACGCCGAGGTGCGCAAAGGCGTCGATGACGGCGTTGCTGATGCACGGGATGCCACCCACATGCGGGCTTTCGGCGACACCCTTGGCGCCGATCGGGTGGTGCGGGCAGGGCGTCACGGTGTAGTCCGTTTCCCAATGCGGGGTTTCCATCGCGGTGGGCAAAAAGTAGTCCATCAGGCTGTTGCCGAGATGATTGCCCTGCTCGTCGAAAGGCACCTGCTGGCCCATCGCGACTGCAAAGGCTTCGGTCAGGCCGCCATGGATCTGGCCTTCGATGACCATCGGGTTGATGCGTGTGCCGCAGTCGTCGAGTGCATAGAAGCGGCGGATCTTGGTCTCGCCGGTGTAGCGGTCGACGTCGACCACGCAGAGATACGCACCGAATGGGAAGGTCATGTTCGGCGGGTCGTAGTAGGCCACCGCGTTGAGGCCCTGCTCCATGCCCGCCGGCAGGTTGCCGGTGTGGCTGACCATGCACAGCTCCTTCATGGTCTTGCTCTGCGTCGGGTTGCCCTTGACCTTGAAGCGGTCGATCTCCCACTCCAGGTCACCCTCGGCCACTTCGAGCAGATGCGCGGCGATCTTCTTGGCCTTGTCCTTGATCTTGCGCGCCGCCTGCGCGGTGGCCGCACCCGACACCGGTGTCGAGCGTGAACCCCAGGTGCCG
>JANOKR010000373.1:0-23764 GCA_031419315.1 Betaproteobacteria bacterium | reverse complement strand
GAGCACAAGAATTCCATAAACGGAGCCGGGCCACCCCCGCGCCGGCTGCCGCGCGCGCCATTGTTGGAGCGCGCGAATCGAACATCTGCCCGGCTGCGTTGGTTCATCAATCGCAACTCGTCATTGGCGCGATCCTGTGTCATCGATTGCAACCTGGCATGAGGGCTTGTTGAGCCAAACCAGCAACTGCTCGCCAACCTCGGTGCTGCTGAGCAGATCGAGATGATGCATTTCGTGCCCGACCCATTGATGATCGGCAGGGAAGGCAAGTTGCCGGTCGGCATCGGCAACGGCACGTAAGCCGAGCGCGCTGGCCACCGGCACCAGGCCGTCGCCGCGCAGCGCCGATATTGACGCAACTGAAGGCTTGCTCAAGGTCGCGGCCATCGCATAACAGGCCACGCCCGCGGGCAGCGGCATCGCCGCCGGCAGGCCGTGGCGCAGGTCGGTGATGCCGGCGCTGCGCAATTGGCCCAGGCGCGCAAAAGCTGCGGTGTAGGGGCTGGCACCGAGGATCACATCGACCCAGCGGCCACCCCGCTCGAGCGGCGCGCCGTGGTGCGGGCTGCCGATGCAGACGAGGTGCTTGAGCTGCTGCAGCCAGCTTGAATCCGCTGAAGCCGCGTGTGCACAGGCGCTGCGCCCGACGAGCCCGCCCATGCTGTGGCCGATGATGGAGAGCGCTTGCACCGGCACTGGCCAAGCCTGCATCAGCGATGCGATCAGATCGGCAAATTGCGCGCCGTTGGTGGCGATCGGCAAGCCGCTGTTGTAGCGAAGGTAGACCACGCTGAAGCCGGCGTCGCTGGTCTCGCTGATGTGGCTGATGTTGTCAATCGCTTCGAGCATCGCGCCATGGTCATGGCCATCACGATGCCATTGGCGGTCGTTCATGCACAGGCCATGCACGAGGATCACGACCCGGCCGCGGGCCTGCGGTATTGCCGCCGCCAGGGCTTCGCGGGTCAAGGTCAGGGCTTGCCCATCGCGGCGAAAACTCATCGATGTCGCCAACGGGTTGTGGGTCGCGGCGAGGTGGTCACCGAGGACGCCGTTCAAGGCCGCGACCACGGCCTCGCGTTCGTTCGACGACACGGGGCTGCCCGGCCCGGTGAGCGCCACGACGGCGCCCAGCAGTGCATCGACGCTGCCGCCCACCAGCCGCGTGACACCGCGGATGCTGCGGTAAACCAGCCCGGTGATGCCGCGTGTGGAGTCCAGCGATGTCGCGCCCAGCGGCATCGGTACGCGCAGGATGTTGTGGTGCAGGTTTTCGACCAGGTCGGTCAAACCGATCGTCGCCTGCGTGGCGAGTCGGCCGGCGCCGCGCAGGTCGGCGGCAGTGATGCCGAGCGTTTTTTTCTTTGCTGGCGGGGATGCGTCGTCAATGTCCATGCGGCCGATGCTAACGGTCTGCGATCATGCGGCGATGACCAAGATCAGTCGCGGCAACCGCACCCGCACCCTGGCCGCGGCTGCGCTACTCAGCGCAGCGCTGGCGATTGCCGCCGGCACACCGTTGCTCGACGCACCGGGGCTGGTCTTTGTCTTCAAGCCGCTGACGACGCTGTTGATCATCATCTTCGCGTGGCAGCGTGGGCATGTGTCCGAACATCCGCAACCCGTTGTGCGGCGCTGGGTCCTGATCGGCCTGGTCTGGTCGCTCGCCGGCGATATCGCGCTGATGTGGCCAAAAGAGGGTTTCCTGCCCGGGCTGCTGAGTTTTTTGCTCGCCCACCTGGCCTACCTCTGGGCCTTCACGCGCAGCCATCGGCTTGCGGTGCGCCCAGTGACCTTTGTCTTCTACGCGGTCGTCGCCGGGGTCATTCTTTGGCAGCTCTGGCCGGGTGTGCCGGGGCCTTTGCGGCTGCCGGTGGCGGCCTATGTCGTCTGCCTGGCCGCGATGGCCGCGCAGGCGGCCGCGTTGTGGCGCGTGGGCGTGCCGCGGGGTGCGGTGCTGGCGCTCGGCGGCGCCTTGTTCGTCGCTTCAGACGCGCTGCTGGCGACGAACAAATTTGGCGCGCCGCTGCCGCTGGCCGGGCTGTGGATCCTGGCGACTTACTGGGCGGCGCAATGGTGCATTGCGGCGCATCTGTCGCCAAGCGAACGAAGCGACCCAAGCGACCCAAGCGAACCCGGCGCGCCGCGCCAAGCCTGAGCTACATGCCCTTGAACAGCCCGGTATAACTTCGGCTGACCTCAAGTTTCTCGTGGTGGCCGCGCACGGTCACGATCTGGCGGCCGCGGAAGTCGCGTGTCACGCCGGAGATCACCTTCACGTTGACGAGCGTCGAGCGGTGGATCTGCCAGAACGCTTCGGGGTCGACTTCATCGACAAGTTCCTTGATCGGCTTGCGGATCAGCGCTTCGACCTGCGCCGTCTGCACCCGGGTGTACTTTTCGTCGCTGATGAAAAACAGCACCTCGTCGATCGGGATCATCTGGATCGCCTGGCCCACCGTGGCCTGGATCCATTTCAGCCGCGGCGGCGCGCCGCCGGGGTTCATCTTCTCGCTCAGCCGCTGCAAAAGATGCTGCAGCGGTGGCGCCGATGTTTCTTCCGGCGTGCCGCGCGAGGCCAGGCGCTTTTGGATGCGCTCGGTGGTGATGCGCAGGCGCTGCGTTTCGGCCGGCTTGAGCACGTAGTCGGCAACCCCTTGCTCGAAGGCTTCGACCGCGTACTGGTCATACGCGGTGATGAAGACGATCTCGGGCAGCAGCTCGTCGGGCCCGAGTTCCATCTGCGCGATCTGCTTGGCTGCTTCGACGCCGGTCAGCCCGGGCATGCGGATATCAAGGAAGACGACGTCCGGCCGGTGCTCTGCAACGAGTGCCACCGCCTCGAGGCCGTTTTTGGCTTCGGCCACCAGTTGCAAAGCCGGCCAGACTTCGGCCAGGCGCGCGCGCAGTTGTTCGCGCATCAGGCGCTCGTCGTCGGCGAGCACCGCGCGCACTTCAAGCGCAGCGGGCGCAGCGTTCGCTTCGGGGTTGGGGCGGGTGGGTTCCATCGGCGGAATCTTAGGCGCTGACCAGCTTCCACAACAACCAGCCCAGCAGCAGCAGCGGCGACAGCGCCAGGCCGAGCACCATCAGCACCGCCAGCAGCGGCACGCCGATGATCAGCATGGCAACGAAGACGACGATGGCCATCACCACCGCCAACGCCAGCGGCACGATGATGGCAGCCGCGAGCAGCGCCACCAGCACAAAACCGGCGAGCACCACCTTGTGCGCCGGCGGCATCTGCGCCGCGTCCCAACCGTGGTGGAATTCTTCGCCGTTGAGGCTGATATTCAGTGGCGGGAAATGCATCGTCATCGTATTGGCCAGCAGCACCAGCGCGACGATCATCGCCAGCCCGAGTGCAAGCAGCCAGAGCAGGCCGCCGGTCCAGCTCGATCGGCGCGGTTGCGGCACCTGCGGTGGCGAGCTAGGTGCGACGCGCGGCTCGGCGGGGTAGAGCACGGGAGAGTTCATGACGTGGCCCTTTCATCGAGGCTGCGGTACGGCACGGTGATGACCACGACGGTGCCGCTGGGTTGGTTTTCGGTCACGGTCAGCGTCGCCTTGCCACCATGCAGCAGTTGCAGGCGCTCGCGGATATTCGCCAGCCCGACGCCAGTGCCGCCGGTTGCGGCCCGCCCGAAGCCCAGGCCGGTATCGGCCACGCTGACCGCCAGCTTGCCGTGCACGATCTTTGCCTTGACCTTGAGTGTTCCCCCTTCGGGTTTGGGCTCCAGGCCATGTTTGATTGCGTTTTCAACCAGGCTCTGGATCATCATTGGCGGGAACTCGGCTGACATCAGGCCCTCGGGCACGTCGATCTCGGTGGCCAGGCGCTCTTCCATGCGCACCTTCAGGATTTCAAGGTACGGCCTGATAACGGCCAGCTCGCGGCCGAGGTCGCGCACCCCGCTGGCGTTGGCCTCGCGCATCGTCGGCATGCTCGCGCGCAGCAACGCGATCAGGTTCTTCTGCATCTGGCTCGCGCGCGGCGGGTCGGTCTCGATCAGGTGGTCGATGCTGGCCAGCGTGTTGAACAAGAAGTGCGGCTCGACCTGGGCCTGCATCGCGGCCATGCGGGCTTCGATCACCTGTCGTTTGAGCGACTCCGATTCGGCGACCTCGGTGGCCTGCGCGGCCTTCACTTCGGCCTGCACACGGCCCTTGTAGGTCGCCTTGATGATCGCCGAGCCGGCCACCCAGAGCAGCGCCAGGTCGACCAGGAAGTCACCCCATTCGATCGTGCGCACGCTGTGGCGTGGCCCGCGCGCCCCGATCGCAGCCGCAGCGGCTTCGGCCGCGCGGCGGCCGTCTTCGGCTGCGGCCAGCGCATCTTCGTGCGCCTGGCGCTCGGCTTCAAGCAGCTCTTGCTGAGTTTCGCGCGCTTGCTCTGCGGCTTCGGTAATCGCGGCGCGGGCCTGCTCGATCGCCGCCCGCACGGCCTCGCGGTCGATGCCCGGTGGCAGCTTGATCAGCACTGCGCCTTCCGCGGCCGCCGCTGATGCAGCAGGCGCAGCCGATGCGGCCGCGGTGGCACCTTTGGTGCTGCCCACCTTGGGCGAGATGCGCACGCCGTTCTGGTCGATCTGGATCGAGATACCCGGCTCCTCGGCGCCACTGGCTGGCGGCCTGGGCGCTTCGGCCTTGGCCTTCGGCTGGGCCTCGGCCTTCGGCGGCTTCGGCGGCTTTGGTGGTTTCGGTTGCTTGTGGCCGGGGGTAGCCGGGGCGTCGTCAAACGACACCGTTTCTTTGACCTTCCAGGTGAACGGCGGCAACGAGTGCAGGATCGCGGTGGCGATCACGAGCACGATCGACAGGAAGATGAAACGCCGCCAGCTGATCGACACCAGCCAGTTTGCATACCGATGAAAAGCGCGCAGGAAGGACTGCAGAAAGGGGTCGATGCGCTGGCGCCAGTCGGCTGCGCTGGGGTTCGGCTGCGGTGACGACGGACTCATACGGGGACGTTCTGCAAAGAGGGGCGGGGACGGCAACTCCGCCGCAATGGCCGAACTGTACGCAGCCCAGCCAGCGCCGGGCGGTCAGCCGATGCGGCGCGTCAAAACCACGACAGGCTGCTGCGGCGCGGGATGGGCGGCGCGGCGCTGGCGACGCCGGCAGCCGGTGCGGCCGGTGTGGCGGGTATTGCACTCATGCCGGGAACTTTTTCGCCGTTGCCGGCCAATACGAGGGTGAGCGACATCATTCAACCCCGGCCTGCCGACGCAAACCGTGACACCGGCACCGGCAGCACTGCCGGCAGCGTGGCCGTTGCCATCGACTTGGCCAGCAACCGATGATCTGGTTTGTGCCCCGCGCGACTGACCCCACGCCGCTGGCGGCCGGCGCGGCAAGCGTCGTCCAAACCGATGCCGATGCCGATGCCGATGCCGATGCCGATGCCGATGCCGATGCCGATGCCGATGCCGATGCCGATGCCGGCGACGCCACGCTGGTCGCACGCATCGCGGCGGGTGATCGCACGGCGCTCGACGCCGCCTACCGGCGCGAGGCCGGCGCGGTCTACCGCTACGCGCTGGCTTTGAGTGGCAACCCGGCGGCGGCGGCCGACGCCACGCAGGAAGCATTTATCGCCCTGGCCACGCACGCGCAGCAGTTCGACGCCACCCGCGGCGCACTCAGGGCCTGGCTGGCCGGTGTGGCACGCCACAAGCTGCTGGCGATGTGGCGTGATCAAGCCGCTGCCGGCGCCGCCACGGCAGCAAAAGTGATGGCTGTCGACTTCGCCGACGAGGCCGGCGGCAACGACGACAACCCCATGGCCGACCACCACACCGAATCGCCTGAGCGGCTGCTCGTGCGTGCGCAATCCAGCGCGATGGTCTGGGCGGCGGTGCGCGGGCTGCCGTTTGTCTTCCGCGAAGCGCTGGTGCTCGTTGACCTGCAAGAGCGCCCTTATGCCGAAGCCGCGCGCATCGCCGGCGTCGAGCTGAATACCTTGCGCACGCGGCTGTATCGCGCGCGCCGGCGGCTGGCCGCGGCGCTGAACGCCGATCACCTTGAAGGAGTGCATCGATGAAGCCGATGGCTGTTGATGACCATCGCCACGACCGTGACCGTGGCGATGACTGTGCAGGCGGGTCGGTGACCCTGGCGGCGGTGCTCAGGGACGCGCGTGCCGAGTTGAACCTCGAGCAGCCGCCGGCATTTGGGTTTGCACCAATCGACACGAAAATCGGCGAAACGAAGGCTGGCGCCGCGGTCGTCGGCCAGCCGTTTGCACCCGGACTGTCGACGCGCCCGGTCAACGCCAACCCGGGCCGCGCGGCAGCGCCCGCAATCTCGGGCCGCCCGCGG
This sequence comes from Betaproteobacteria bacterium, assembly GCA_031419315.1. Classification (GTDB taxonomy): domain Bacteria; phylum Pseudomonadota; class Gammaproteobacteria; order Burkholderiales; family Burkholderiaceae_C; genus Rubrivivax. The sequence continues at coordinate 17,443 of JANOKR010000373.1, read as the reverse complement.
CGCTGGGCCACCGGGCTCGTGGCTTGCCTGGGTGTGATGCTGCTCTCGGTGTTGCTGCTGCTGCTCATGCCGGTGGCGCTGCCGCCGATGCAGCGGGGAATGGCCCCCGCCCCGACCACCGCGCCGAGCGGATTTTTGGCGCTCGTCCCGCCGGCCCAACTGGCGGCGGCGAGCCGGCAGCCGTCGGCGGCCTGGCTGATCGCCGCCGAGATGCCACGCGACCGCCTGGCCGCGCTAGGCCTGCCCTTCGACCCCGCGCGCGCCGGCGAAAACGTGCGCACCGAACTGCTCGTCAACCCTGCCGGCGAAGTCCTTGCGCTGCGCTTGCTGAACTGAACCCGATCCAAAGAGGTGAAGCCATGAAAAGACTGAAGTCGAACTTGTTTTGTCGCCAGCTCGCGGCGGCGGCGGTGCTGGGCTGCGGCACCGCGGTCGCAGCCCAGTCGGCCCCGCACGCCGCGCCCGCCGCACCTGATGCGTCGTCGCGGCCGCGGGCGCCGGAGTTCGCGGCCGAGATCGCAGAACCGATGCGCAGGCTGGCCCAGCTGAGCGAAGAAACCGCGAGCTGGGCCAGCGGCGAGATGGCGTCAGAACGCGTCGTCAAAGCTGCGCCCTATTGCGCCGACGCTGTGCACGAGACCGTGCAGTCACTCGCCGACGGCAACCGCATCGTGCACACCCAGACGACCCGGCTCTGCCGCGACGGCGAAGGCCGCACGCGCCAGGAAGTGACGGGCCGCGACGGCCGCAAGGCGGTGTACCTGCGCGACCCGGTGGCCCGCGAAAACTGGGCCATCGACCCCGAGCGCAAAACTGCGCGCCGCAGCAGCCGCGGGCTGGCGGGCGATGCACGCGTGCCGATAGCTGACGCGACCCAGTGGCGCGAATATGCCGAGCGCACCCGCGAATGGGCACGCCAGCTCGCCGACCGCGCGCGCAGCGGCGTCTGGCGCGACGGCGCGGCGCCTGCTGCACCGCACGTGGCACCCGCGGCACCCGCCGCACCGCCCGCGCCACCGGCACCGGCGCTGATCCTGCGCGGCGACCACAGCGAACGCCGCATCGAGCGTGTCACCGAAGGCGAAGGCGGGCGCCGCCAGGTCGAGGTCGAAGTCATCCGCCTCGGCAGCGGGACCGACCCGCGCGCACCGCTGCTCGACATGCCGATGCCGCCAATGCCACTGCTGCCAGGCATGGCGCCGACATTCAATTTCCGCTTCGAAGCGCCGGCCGCGGTGGGCCACCGTGCCCAGCTTTTTGCGCCGCGCGGCCCGGCGGTGGTCACGGCCCTGCCGGCGCGCGAAATCGAAGGCCTCAAGGTCAACGGCGAGCGCAGCAGCTGGACCATCGAGGCCGGCAAAATCGGCAATGAAAAGCCGATCGTCATCAGCCGCGAGGTCTGGACTTCGCCCGAGCTGATGCTCACCGTGATGACCCGCGACAGCGACCCGCGCACCGGCGAAGTCAGCTACCGGCTGCAAAACGTCAAACGCGCCGAACCCGACGCCGCACTGCTGAAGGTGCCGGCCGACTACACCGTGCGCCAGGGTTTTGATTGGACGGCGCCGCAGCCGCCGATGCCCCCGGCGGCGCCAGCATCGCCCGCCGCGCCGGCAGCCAAGGCGCCAGCGCGAGGGTGACTGCAGCCGTCCGGAGTCGATCCGATTCAGCAGGCGCCGGAACGCCGGCGCGCCAACACGCCGATGCCGAGCAGGCCCAGCGCCATCAGCGCATAGGTCTGCGGCTCGGGAACGGCCGGCGCAAACGTTGCGTATTGCGGCGAGATCTGCGATTGGCCGAAGCGCGTCAGATCGTAGGTCGCGCTCTTGGCATAAAGCTTGGCGCTGGTATCCATCAGGATGAAGTTCGACGATTCACCCGGCGCCAGGCCGGCACCGGTTTCGGTATCGCTCTTTTCGTAGAAGCGGAAGTTGATGAAACCCGGGTCGTGCGGCGGCGCGGCAAACAGCAAGGCCACCGCCGGGCCCTGCTCCCCCAGGCCGTCGATGCGCCAATTGGCGTTGTATTCGGGGGCGATGAAGTCGCCCAGGCGCAGGTCCTGGATCGCGCCCGCCGACTTGTCGTCGTTGATGACACGCCAGTAAAAGTCCAGCGTGCCGTCGAGCGTGGAGCGCACCACGCGCGACTGCACCGTGCCGCTGACCGTGCCGCCATAAGCCGCGAAGCTGAAGGCCTGGACATCGTCTTCGAGCACCACGCCGGCGAGCTGCGGCTCGGCCGCCGCGGTGGTGCCCGGCAGCGCGACAAAGTTGTCGGGCACCAGCGCCACCGCCTGCGCCGGGGTGGCGAAGGCGGCGATGAAAGCGAGCGCAGCGACAGAGGCTGCGGCGGCGAGCGGGTTGAGTTTGCGGATCATCATGAAAAGTCCCTGAGTGATTTGGAAGGGTGAGGTTGTTTCGGCGGCGCCGAGCGCCACCGCGGGTTCAGAACTGCAGCGCGCCAACCACCGCCAATGCGGCGGTGGCCAGTGCAGCGCAGAGCACCAGGCGCAGCAGCGCCAAGTCGGCACGTTCTTCGGATTCGATCCGCTCGATCGGATCGGGCGGCACGCTGTCGTGCAGCGTGAGGGTCGGTGGTGTCATTGTTGATCTCCCTGAGCATCTGTTCAGGAGCACCACATCGGCGCCCCATGCCGCTTTGTAGATGGGCGGGCGTTACGCTGGCGTTACGCGGTGGAGTCGAGTGCCCTGCGGCGGCGTAACGCCGCGCGGGCACTGCCGGCCATCAGCGTGGCTTCAGTCGCCGCTGGCGCGCCACGCCATCAGCAGCCCATTCACCGGGTGCTGGTGCAAAAAGCTGTCGGCAAATTCGGCTGGCATGTGGATCGCGGCGGTGGTGCGCAGCCAGGCCTGGCCGGCCGCGGCGATCGATCGGGCTTCGTCGATCCGGCCGGCGGCGGCCAAGGCTTGAGCTGGATGGAGCCAGCGCGCGGCGCGGTCGATGTGCAGGCATTCGGCGTGTTCGGCCAATGCCAACGCGGCGCGGGCGTGGTGTTCGGCGAGCGCAGCGTCGTGGCCAGACGCGATCGCCGCGGCGTGCAATTCGGCGCCGAGTTCAGCGCCGCTGAGTTGCAGGCCGCGTGCGGTTTGTGCGATTTCGGCCAGGCTCGCCAGCGCAGCGGGCGCCGCCAGCAGCAGTGCCTGTTCGGTCTGCACGATCAGGCGCAGTTCCGGCCAGCCGGCATCGGGCGACAGCGCGGCGGCCTGGGCCAGCAGGCCGCTTGCATCCTGGCGCAGGCGGCGCTTGACACGCGCCAGCAGGACCAGCCAGCGCACCGCATAACGCGCCGGCATTTCGCGCGCGGCGTCGAGCGCGGCGCCGCCGAGGATTTGCAGCGCGCGCGCATGCTGGCCGAGGTCGAGCCAGACCTGGGCGCGGTGCAGCCGCGCCACCGGCAGCCGGGCCGGGTTGCGCTCGGCCAGGATCATTTCGGCGCGGTCGCACCAGGCTAGCGCTTCACCGTAGCGGCCAACGACACGCGCGCATTGGGCCTGCAGCGTGGCGATAAAACCGGCGCTGGCGCCGGCCATCTCGAAGGTGCTGACGATACGCTGTGCCTGCGCCGCCTGCTCGGTGGCACCCGTCACGTCGCCGGCATCAAGCCGGTTAAGTGCATAGTTAGCCAGCAGGGTCGCGCGGTGGGCCTGGTCACCTTGTGCCTGGGTGCTGGCCAGGCCGCGCAGGTGGTGCGCTTGTGCTTGTGCCGGCTGGCCGAGGTTGTCGAGCATCACCGCCAGGTTGCCCTGGAATTCGCTGCGGTCGTCGCTGTTGGCATGGGTTTCGATCCAGGCCTGCGCGGCCTGCATATGGGGCAGCGCTTCGGCAAAGCGCCCGGCCATGCCCAGCGCGGTGCCCAGGCGCTGGCGGATCGGCGCGGCCAGCGCTTCGTCGGCGCCGGGCAGCGCGGTGGCCAGCGCCAGCGCCGCTTCGCCGAGATCGATCGCCGCACCGAGGTCGCCCAGCACGGTGGCGTACCAGGCGCGGTCGCCTGCGGCGCGGGCGCGCTGGCGCGGGCTGCGCGCCAGGCCGTCGAGGCGGTCGAGCAGCGGCAGGCCGTCGGCCTGGCGGATCGTATTCATGTGGCCTTCGATGGCGCTGCGCACCAGCTCAAACGCTTCATCCAGCCGCTCGGCGCTTTCGGCGATTTCTGCGGCGTGCAGCAGGAACTGGATGCGCTCGCCTTCGCGCAACGCGCGGTGGGCCAGCTCGGCCGCGGCGCGCAGCGACGGCAACGCACGCGCGCGCTGGCCGGCGGCCTCCCAATGTGCGGCGACACGCGCCGGCTCGACGCCGTGGGCCAGGTTCGGGGCCCGGGCTTCGAGCCAGGCCGCGGCCAGACCATGCAGATGCCGGTTGATGACTTCGGGCAGGCCTTGCAGCACGGCGTCGTGAATCAGGTCGTGCGCAAAACTGTCACCGCGCAGCACCTGCTGCGCTTCGAGTTCGGCCCAGGCATCCGCCAACTCGAGGGCGTTGCGGCCGAGCAGGCTCTCAGCCAGCGGGATCGAAAAGTCCACGCCGGCGACGGCGGCCACGCGGGCGAGCGCGAGCGCCGCGGCCGACAGGCGCGCCAACTGCTGGCCGATGAGCTGGGCCAGGGTTTGCGGTCGCGGCAGCGCGGCGCTGAAGTCGGCGCTCGTGCCCGTTGTGCCCACGGCGCCGATGCTGCCGTCGCGCCACGCCAGCTTGAGCGTTTCCAGCGTAAACAGCGGGTTGCCGCCAGTGCGCTGGTGCAGCAACGGCGCGACCGCCGCGCCGTCGATGCCGGGCAGGGCCAGCGAGTCGACAAGTTCACCGACCTGGGTTTCGGTCAAGGGTTGCAAGTTGATGCGGGTATGCGGCCCGGCGCTGGCCAGCGCTTCGATCAGCGCGTGCAACTGCGTGCCCGCAGCCGCCGGGCGCAAGCCCAGGCAGCAGCGCAGTGGCGTCGCATCGCGCTCGCCGGCAGCGTCGCGCGGCGCAGCGAGCAGCGACTGCAAGAGCTCCAGCGTGGCGTCGTCGGCAAAGTGCAGGTCGTCCAGCGCCAGCACATCGATGCCGCTGTGCGCGGCGCGGCCGAGCAGGTCGATCACCGGCTGGTGCAGCGGTTGCATCGACATCGGCAGGGTTGATGCAGCGCTGCTGCGCGCCGCGGCAGGCGCGCGTTCCGAGGCCGATGCGGGCAAAAATTCTGGCAACAACTCTGGTGCCAACTCGGGCACCAGTTCGGGCAGCACCGCTCCGAGCGCGCGCCGCAGCCTCAAGTCGGCGGCCGCCGGGCTGCGGTCGAGCAACTGGCGCAGCGCGCGCGCCAGCGTCGCATACGGCACCAGGTTGTCGCCGGGCCGGCCGCTGGCATGCAACAGCCCGGAGCGCTGCGCTGCCAGCGCTTGCAGCAGGCGCGACTTGCCCATGCCGGCTTCGCCGGTGAGCACGACGATATCGCCGGCGGCCAGACCGCGGTGCAGCGCGGCGAGCTCGCTGTCGCGCCCGATCAGGCGCGGTGGGCGCAGCACGGCGGCCGGCACTGCGCCGCGGCGGCGGCGGGGCGGCGGCGCGCTCGCCGAGTCGATGTCGCCGGTGTCGGCGGAGTTGATGTCGGTGCCAGCGCTGGTCTTGACGGCGGCACTGCCCGAGCGGCGTTCGCGAGTGCCGCCGGACTCGACATCCGGCGCCGCGCCATCCAGCGCACCGGCACTTTCTATCGTCGCCAGCAAGGCCAGCGTCTCTTGCGATGGCTGCGTGCCGACCTCGTGTTTGAGCACTTCTTCGCAGCGGTCGAACGCGAGCATCGCCGCGGCCTTGTCGCCGCGCAGGTAGTGCAGGCGCATCAGGCGCCGGTGCGCGTCTTCGCTGTGCGGGTCGGCGTCGATCAGCGCCTGCGCCAGCGGCAGCGCGGCGGCGTAGTCGCCTTCGGTTTCGCAGGCTTCGATCTGGTGTTCAACACCGCGACGGGCCGCCGCACCGCGCTTCGCGCGCTGGCTGCCGAGCCACTGGTCGAGCTCGCCATCGTCGGCCGGGTGCAAGTCGCCGAGCAGGGTCTGGCTACCGGCCAGGTCGTGGGTTAGCCCATCGGCCAGCGCCAGCACCTGGCTGCCACCGACAAGGTCGCTGCCGGCTTGTTTGCGCAGCCGAAACAGGCGCTGGCGCAGCGCATTGCGGGCGGCCTCGGCGCTGCTCGTGGGCCAGAGCAACGCGGCCAGCCGGTCGCGCTGCGTCGGGCCTTCGATCGCCAGCCAGGCCAGCAACAAGGCGTCGGCGGTTTGCAGCGGCACCGGCGCCGCACCGGCGCTGCGCAGGCAGGGCGCCGGCCCGGCGAGCTCAAGCCGCAGCGGCTTTGGTGATGAATGCGGCTCGGGTTCCACGGCGCGCAGGATAGCGCTGTGGCACCGCGAGGCGCTCCAGACTCGGGCGGGCGGCGACATCGAAGCGCGAGCGTTCGAGCGTTTGGTCATTGCTGCCGGACCATGCCGGCGGGGTCTGTCTTCGTCCGGCCCAACGGTTGGTGCCGGACGCGGGCGTTGGGCGGGCGATGCAGCGAAGTAAAGGAGGAGGGATCGGCCGCAGGCCGAGACCGGAGGACATGAGCGGAATCGCCTGCCCGACGCCCGCGGCGCGCGCGATTGCGACGCTGGAAGACATCAATGGGGCACTCAGTGCGACCGGACTTTCGCCGATCGCCCAGAAGTTCAGTGACAACCCATCAACCGCCGCCGTAAAGGTAGTTCGGCAGCCACAGCGTCAACCCCGGCCAGATATACATGAAGACCATGCACAGGATGACGATGAACATGTACGGCATCATGCCGGCGAAGATCTGGTTGATCGTCACATGCGCTGGTGAAACGCCCTTCAGATAGAAGGCCGACATCGCCACCGGCGGCGACAAAAAGGCCGCTTGCAGGTTGACGAAGACGAGCACCCCCCAGAGCATCGGGTCAATGCCGAAGTGCGGCAGCAGCGGCAGGAAGATCGGCACGAAGATGACGATGATCTCGGTCCATTCCAGCGGCCAGCCGAGCACGAAGATGATCGCCTGCGACAGCAGCATGAACTGCAGCGGCGTCAGGTTCATGCCGAGCACCCATTCTTCGACCAGGCGCTGGCCGCCGAGCAGCGCAAAGACGGCCGAGAACAGCGCCGAGCCGACAAACAGCCAGCACACCATCGAGGTCGTCTTGGCGGTGAGAAACACCGCCTGCTTGATGCGCTCGAAGTCCAGCGTGCGCGCCCAGAAGGCCATCAAAAACGCCCCCGCCGCGCCGACCGCCGCCGACTCGGTGGCGGTGGTGATGCCAAACAGGATCACGCCGAGCACGATGAAAGTCAGCGTGGCCAGCGGCATCACCGACGACACGACCATGGTCAGGATCTCGTACTGCTCGGCGTCGAACTCGATGTAGTACCACGCCAGCAGCACCGCGGCGATGAGCGCGGCGATGCCGAAGCCGATGTAGAAGGCTTCTGGCACGGCTGGTGGTTTGGGCGCATCGACCGGGCCGCCACCCATCTGCTGCAAGGTTTCGGGGGCTTCTTTGGCCGCGGTCTCGGCTTCGGCGCCGGGGGGTGCTGCGACACCGCCGCTGTCGGCCGACTTCTCGGTCGTCGTCGCACCGGCCGGCTCAGCCAAGCCGCCGGCGGCGGCCTGCGGTTCCTGCACACCTGATGCAGCCGGCGGTTCTTGCACGCCACCGGCAGCGGCACTGCCCGATGCGGCGTCCTGCGTTTGCTGCATCGTCGGCATCGCCGCGTTGTCTTCGCCCTTCTGCGAATGGATCGTGACGTACCACCAGGCGGCACCCAGGCAGGCCAGTGCCAGCCACAACGGCACCAAGGCGCGGAAGAGCGCCCAGACCAGTTGCAGCCAGGTCACGCGCAGGCCCTCGGCGCCGGCACGCAGCACCCGCGCCGGCAGCACGACGGCCTGCATCAGCGCCGGCAGCATGCGTTGCGAATACGTCGACGCGATATGGGCGACCCAGGGGCTGATCGGCGCGCGCTGTTGTTCGATCGGCAGCCGCGGCGCGACCTTCGGGTTGATCATCGCCCAGCCGATGACGTAGATCAGGTACAGCAGCGCGAGAAAGAAACCCGGGAACATCGCCGCCGCGTAGAGCTTGACGACCGACTGCCCGGCCACCGCGGCGTAGACGATGATCATCACCGACGGCGGGATCAGGATGCCCAGTGTGCCCCCGGCAGTGATGACGCCGGCCGCCAGGCGGGTGTCGTAACCGGCGTTGAGCATCGGGCGCATCGCGATCACGCCCATCAGCACGACGACGGCGCCGACGAGGCCGCTGGCGATGCCCCAGAAGGTGCAGATGATCAGCGTGGTGACGGCCAGCGAGCCCGGCACTTTGCGGAACGCGAGCTGTACGCTGTGGAACATCTTGTCCACCAGCGCACCCCGCTCCATGACATAGCCCATCAAGACGAACAACGGTATCGACAGCAGCGTCTCGTTGGTCATCGCGCCATAAGCACGCTGGACCATCAGGTCGAAGATCCGGTTGTCGAACCAGGGCATCGCCGGGTCATAAAAGGCGATGAATCCGAAAACCATGCCCAGCCCCATCAGCGTGAACGCGGTGGGGAAGCCGAGCATGATGACGACGATGATCAGGCACAGCATCGTCAGGCCCAAAGCTGCGTTGCTCATTTGTGGTCCTTCGCCGCGCCGCCGCGCTGGTGCGCCGCTTCTTCTATCTGGTGTGCTTGTTCGATGACTTCGCGGCGCGTTGCCGCATCGACATATTCGCTGCTCGCGAGTTGCTGCTCGACGACGTCCATTTCGTTGGCGTCCTTCAGCCGCGGTGTCCACACGCCGGTGCGGATGCAGACCACGCAGCGCAGCATCTCGGCGAGGCCTTGCAGCATCACGACTACCCCGGCCACCGGGATCACGAACTTGAACGGATACAGCGGCAGCGGCGTGGCGTTGAAGGTCTGCTCGCGCATCGCCAGCGAGTCGTTGAAATAAGTCCAGCCGGCCCAGGTAAGGGCGCCGATGCCGGGCAGGAAAAACAAAAAGTACAGCACCAGGTCGAGCCAGGCCTGGGTACGTGGCGTGAAGCGGCCGTAGAAAAAGTCGCCACGCACATGACCGTCATGCGCCAGCGTGTAGGCGCCGCCCATCATGAACAGCGTGCCGTAGAGCATGTTGTTGACGTCGTAGATCCAGGCCGTCGGCGAGTTCAGCGCGTAGCGCTTGAAGACCTCGATCACGACGACGAGCATCAGCACCACGATCAGCCACGCAAAGGCCTTGCCGGCCCAGGTGCTGAAGCGGTCTGCGGTGTGCAGCAGGGTTTGAGTGGTCATCGGTCCGCCTCTTGTAGGGGCCGCAAAGTGAATCAGCCATCCGGGCGGGGGCCAGGATGGCTGCAGGTCAGGGCCGGGGCCGGCGCGGCCGCCCCGGCAATGACGATCAGGCCTTCTTCTTGGCGAAGTAGTGGTTGTAGGCCATTTTGAAGTCGACCATGTAGTCGTTCTGCCAGGAGATCGCACGTTCGGCGTAAGTCTTCTGCGAGGCGAGCACCTTCACGAACAGCGGGTTGTCGGTCGACTTCTTGGCGATCGTTTTGTCCCAGGCGGCAAGCTGCGCGCGCAACACGGTATCGGGCGTCTTGTAGAACTTGATGCCCATCTTCTTCAGCTCGATGTAGTCCTGCGAGTTGCGGTCGATGGCCTTCCAGCTCATGTCGGCGCTCGACGCCTGCACGGCGTAGTCGATGATCGACTTCAGCTCTTGCGGCAGAGCGCTGTACTTGCCCTTGTTGAACAGGATCTCGAACTGTTCGCCGCTCTGGTGGAAGCTCTGGAGCATGCAGTTCTTGACCACGTCGGGGAATCCCAGTATCCGGTCGCTGGTGGCGTTGTTGAACTCAGCCGCGTCGATCAGGCCGCGGTCGAGCGCCGGCACGATCTCGCCACCCGGCAGCGGGTTCACCGCGGTGCCGAGTTCGGTGAAGATGTCGACCGACAGGCCGACGGTGCGGAACTTCAGGCCCTTCAGGTCTTCGACCTTGGCGATCGGCTTCTTGAACCAGCCCAGCGGCTGGGTCGGCATCGGGCCGTAGAGGTACGAGACCACGTCCATATTGATGGACTTGTAGATCTCCTCGAGCATGGCCTTGCCGCCGCCGTAGTTGTGCCAGGCCAGGACCATATTTGGGTCCATCCCGAACGCCGGGCCGGAGCCCCACAGCGCCAGCGCGGCCTGCTTGCCGTAGTGGTAGGCGACAACACCGTGGCCACCATCGAGGGTGCCCTTGTTGACGGCTTCGAGCAGCTGGAACGCCGGCACCACCGCGCCCGAGGGCAGGACTTCGATCTTCAGCCGGCCCCCGGCCATGTCGTTGACCTTCTTGGCGAAGTCGTTGGCGTACTCGTGGAAGATGTCCTTCGCCGGCCAGGTGCTCTGGAAGCGAAAGGCCACGGTCTGCGCCTTGCTGACCATCGGCACAGCCATCGCGGCGGCACCGACGGCACCGGCCGACGCGTTCTTCAGGAAGCCGCGGCGCGCGGCCGGGGTGCGTTGGATCTTGTCGGTCATTGCAGGAGTCTCCAGGGGGGGGGCAAAGGGTGGGGCGTTCGACCAGCAGCTGCCGACGCCATGGAATGTGGCGGGCACCTCATTACTGTCGCGCCGGGATTGTGGCTGCACAACCGGGCCGAACCCGGGCAGCCCCGTGGGCTGCGTGGTGGAATGAGTTTTGACCGGCGCGGAGGTTATTTCGGAGCGCCGCGTGCCGCCAGTTGGGCCAGTGGCGCCGCAACGCGCCGTTCATCGTGGGCCGCCAGCAGGCCATGCCGCAGCAAAAAGTCCAGCGTGACCAGGGCCGCGTCGACGGTCATTGCCTCACCAGCGGCGAGCCGCGCGGCCTCTTGCACCGGCACGCAGTCGAACGACACCACTTCGCCGTCCTGGTTCTGCGGCGTGATGCCGCGCGGCAGTTCGAGGTCGAAGCTGTGCAGGTGTTCGTGCATGAAACCTTCGGCGATATCGCAGGCGATCTCGATCACGCTGCCGGCAAGCGCACGCTGCATCGTGGTCGCGTCGAGACCGGCTTCTTCAAAACCCTCACGGTGCAACGCTTGCCGGGCGGTCTGGCCGCGCGGCACGCCGCCGCCGACCAGGTTGTCCAATTTGCCGGGGTCGGTGGCCTTGTGTGCTGAGCGGCGCGCAATCCAGATCTCGCCCGGCCGGCGGTCGCTGCCGCGAACAAAGCCGGTGCAATGTGCGCCGCGGGTCAGCGTGCCCCAGAAGCGCGTGGCGGCGCGCTCGATCACCGCCAGCTCGACATCGCCGGCCGCCGACCACAAGGTAAAAGGCTCGTCGCGCCAGGCGACGATCAGACCTTCAGCGCGCAGCGCCTCGTTCATCACCGCCAAGGCCTCGCCGCGTGGCGCCGGCGGCACGACGAGGGTGATTCCTTCGCGGCCCCGGTCGATCCACCCCGGCCAGCGGCCGAGCGCCGCAAGATGGTCGACAGCGACCGACCCGACCCGCTCGCCACCGACCCAGAACGGCACCCGGGCGACTTGCTGCCGGCGCGCGGCGGCGATCGCCGGCCAGACTGCTGCGTCGGCGTCTTCGCCTGCGAGATCGCTCAAGCTGCACCGCTGAGCACGATGCGGTAGCGCAGGCTGGTCTTGCCGCCAAACGCCGCGGGTTTGTCAAAAGCCTCGACGAGCAGACCGCCGGCCGCAACGATCACCCGCTGCGACGCGATGTTGTCGGCGTCGGTGGTGAGATCGACCCAGCACAGGCCTTCCGCGCGTGCCGCCGGCAGCATCGCAAGCAGCGCCGCCCTGGCATGGCCGCGGCCGCGCTGCCAGGGCACGACGGCATAACCGATATGGCCCAGCACATGCGCTGGCAGCGTGCTCGTGCCGCGCTGCCAACGCAGGCCAATGACGCCACAGAACGCGCCACAAAACGCGCCGCAAGTTTCATTGCTGGCCGTGCCGCCGGTTTCACCAGGCCGGCCCGCCGCGCCATCAAAAATCCAGCGCCGATAGCCCGGCAGGCGCGCCGCCTGGCTGCCGTTGGGCAGGGTCACCGGGCCACCTTGACCTTCGCGGTCGACCATCGACGCGACAAAGGCCACCGGGTCGGTGTTGATGCATTGCAGCTCTTCGGCAGCCGCCGCTGCGCCGCGCACATTGTCGGGCGACCAGCCGCGCTCCAGCGCCTGCCGGTAGGCGCCAAGATGATCAAGGCTGGGCCAGACCAGTTGCATCACGGCACGCCGTTGGCACCCCAGGTGCAAAAGCCCGGCCGCTCGAGCAGGCGCCCATGAAACTGCGTCAGCGCGCCGAACACTGGCCGCTCGATCGGCGTCATCAACCAGCGCTGCACGGCCAGGCCAAGCACGATGTCGGCCAGCGTGAAGCTGGCGCCGGTGACAAACGCGCCGGTCGATTGCAACTGGCGGTCGAGCAGCGCGATATGGTTGTTCCAGCTGGCGACGCTTTGTGCGATCAGGGCCTCGTCGGTGTAGGCCGGATGTTTGCGCACGAGCGCCATGAAGGCGTAGCGCCAGGCGTTGTTCAGCTCGGTCGTCTGCCAGTCCATCCAGCGCTCGACATCGGCCTGGGCACGCGGCTCGGCCGGCGCCAGGTCAAAGCGTTGGTGGCTGCGCGCCAGGTAGCGGCAGATGGCATTCGATTCCCAGAGCACAAAGTCGCCGTCGATGAGCACCGGCACGAGCCCGCCGGGATGCAGGTTGCTGTGATCGGCATCGGCATCGCGCCGATCAAAGTCCAGTCCGATCTCGACGCAAGCCCAGAGCACCTTGCGCACATTGATCGAGCTGCTGCGGCCGATGATTTGCAACATGCGCCTATCGTGCCATGAGCGCTGCGATGAGCGCCGGCGGGTGCCTTTTGGCGCCGCCGCGTTTTGGCACTGGTGCGTTCCGGCATCGGCGCGCGCAAAGTCGGCGCGGCGGTGGCCCGGCTGCGTTTCTGGAATTCTTAGGCTCTTCGCCGGGCCACCCCAGCGCCGACTTTGCGAGCCACGGAGTTGGGGCTCCAACCGTGAGCCGCAGTGCCGCGTTGAATGGGGGTTTGCGGCGCCCAGGCTGCCACCGGCCCAGCCGGGATTGGGGTGGCCGGCGTAGGGCGTAAGAATTCCACAACCGAAGCCGGCCACCCCAGTCCCGGCTGCGATGACAACCCAAACCATCCGCACGCGCTTTCAGCGATGGATCAGACTGCGCTCGCCACCACTCGGCCGCGCATAACGACCGCCAGCGACCGGAATTCGGCGCTCAGCGCGCGGTCTGTGGCGAGCCGCGACCAGAAGACCTCGGCCAGCGCGCGGGCCGGGCTTTGCAAGCTGACCGGCTCGGGCGTGAAGGGCAGCAGGCCGAGGTCGCCGCTGCTGACATCGGGCCGCCAGCGCATCGGCAGCATGTCGTACAGCGGCGCCAAAGTGAAGCGGCCGCGCGCGGCGTCGGTCGGCGCCACCTCAAGGCTGAGGTTGCCGAAGTGCATATCGGCATTGCCGATGAGCCGGCCAAAATGCCGCAACGCATGCACCTGCGATGCCGCATCGGGCGGGAGCCGGCGCTGCGCCACCAGCGCTTCGGCGGTGGCCGCCCAATGCCGGCGCGGGCCGGCCACAAAACTGTCGTGCACGGCATGCAAGGGCACGACATGGCGCCGGCCGCCCGCACCGATGCGGTCAAAGCGGGTTGAGACGAGATAGCTGCGGCGGCGGGTCCTGACGACCTCGGTCTGCGCCACCGCGACGCCATGTTCGCCGAGCAGCGCCAGGGCCAGCGCCTCGGCATGCAGCAGGTCGTGCCAGCGCTCGCCAAATGGCGTACCGCGCGGCGGCGAAAATTTCACCAGCAGCGGCTGGCCGTCGCGCCGCCGCGCCAGAAACTTGGCCTGCTCGCCGCCTGCAGACGAACCGACGGGCCGCTGCCGGCCGGCGTCGTCGGCCAGGGTGTCGAAATCCTGCGGCCTATCCAGCAGCGGCAGGTCGACCTGCACCGGCTCGCCAAGGACCAGCGCGCCGGGCGCATCGTGGGTGTGCAGCGCGGCGAACAACTGGTGTTCGACGGGCCAGCGGCCGGGGTCGCGGTCCAGGCCGTTTGCCGCGAGTTGCCGCGCGAGCTGGCGGCCGATAAAACCTTCGCCGCGCAGCGGCGAGAGCAGCCAGGGCAGGGCGCCGGTGCTCAGCGAGTCGATGCCCGCCGCGGCCAGGTGGACCCGGCCGCCGTCGAGAAAACTCAGCTCACCCCAGCGCTCGACGACGCCGTCTTCATGCACCCAGTGCAGCGGCTGGCGCGCCGGCAGGCCGTGGATGGCGTGAGGCCATCCATACCGCCTGCGCCGCCCTGAGCCGAGCACGGCCAACTCGCCGGCGAGCGCGCCCAGCGCGCGCGACAGCGTCGGCTGGCTGCGGCCCAAGGCCGCCTGCAACTGCGCCGAGCTGGCAACGCCAAGCCGCGCCAGGGTCGCACGCAGTGCGCTTTCGAGGTCGATGTCGAGGGTTCCCATGGATGGAAGAAAGTATAGACAAGTCCACGTCTTTACTCACGTCCGATGCCGTTCATGAATAGAAAATGAATAGAAAGCCAGAAGCGTGTGAGCCCACAACCGCGGCGAGTTGCCAACCATGCACACCTCGCCGGGGCGGGCGGGACCGCCCGGCGCACGCGGCGCGCACAGCAGCGGTTCAGTGACCGGTTCAGTGACCGGTTCAGCGGCCGAACATCAGGCCTGCGTGCCGCCGCGCCACTGCGCCATCAAGCCGCCCCACTTGGTGCGTGCGGCTTTCAGATGCCGCTCCTTGACATGACCATAACCGCGGATCTCTTCGGGGATGCGCGCGATCTCGGCGGCCTGCGCGGCATTCGCCGCCGACAGGGTCTTGAGCAGTTCTTCGATGCAGGTTCGGTAGTCGGCGATCAACTGCCGTTCGCCGCGCCGCTCGGCGGTGCGGCCGAAGATATCGAGCATGCCGCCGCGCAGGCCCTTGAGTTTGGCGAGCACCCCAAACGCGCCGCGGATCCAGCCGCCGAACGGCTGCTTGATCAATTCGCCCTGGTTGTTTTTCTTGGCGATCAGCGGTGGCGCGAGGTGGTGCACAAGTTTGTAGTCGCCCTCGAACATCGCCGCGATCCTGGCCGTGAACGCCGGGTCGGTGTGGAGTCGGGCGACTTCGTATTCGTCCTTGTAGGCCATCAGCTTGAAGAGATATCGCGCCACGGCTTCGCTGAGTTTGTGGCCGCTGTTCAACGGGGTCTCTGCTGTGCGCACCTTGTCGACAAAGGCTTTGTAGACCTGCGCGTAGGCCGCATCCTGGTAGCCGGTGAGGAACTCGATGCGCTTGTTCAGCATCTCGTCGAGTGACGGCTTTTTGACAAACGCGATGACCTGCTGCGCCTGGTACAGCGCTTGCACCGCGGGCAGATCGTGGGCGCAGCGCCGGCCCCACTCGAACGCCGCTTTGTTGTTGTCGACCTGCACGCCGTTGAGCTCGAAAGCACGCAGGATCGAAGCGTGGTTGAGCGGGACGCGGCCTTGCTGCCAGGCGTAGCCGAGCAGCAGCGGGTTGGTGTAGATCGAGTCGCCGATGAGCTGCACCGCGGCTGTCTCGGCATCAAAAGCGCCGACCAGGTTTTCGCCGACGCTGGCGCGCACGGCGGTCTCGCAATTGCTGCCCGGGAACTGCCAGTCCGGGTTTTTGACAAACGCCGCGGTCGGCGTGCCGTGGGTGTTGAGCGCGACATAGGTGCGCCCGGGCTGCATCACGCTCATCGTGTATTTCGACGCACCGACGATGCTGTCGCAGGCGATCACGAGGTCGGCCTTGGCGGTATCGACCTTGGTCGTGTAGATCGCTTCGGCGCGGTTGGCGATCTGGATATTGCTCCAGGTCGCGCCGCCCTTTTGTGCCAGACCACCGGCGTCCTGCGTGACCACGCCCTTGCCTTCGAGATGCGCGGCCATGCCCAGCAGCGCGCCGATGGTGATGACCCCGGTGCCGCCGACACCGCCAACGACGATGCCCCAGGCCTCTTCGGCGACCGGCAGCGAAGGCTGGGGAATGGCCGGTGCAGCGGCGAGGTCGCCGCGCTTTTCTTTCTTGGGCTTCTTCAACTGCCCGCCTTCGACGGTGACGAAGCTCGGGCAGAACCCCTTGACGCAGGAATAGTCCTTGTTGCAGGTGTTCTGGTTGATGCGGCGCTTGCGGCCGAACTCGGTTTCGACCGGCTCGACGCTGAGGCAGTTGCTCTGCACCGAGCAGTCGCCGCAGCCTTCGCAGACGAGCTCGTTGATGACCACGCGTTTTTCAGGATCAACCATCTTGCCGCGCTTGCGGCGGCGGCGTTTTTCGGTGGCGCAGGTCTGGTCGTAGATGATCGCGCCGGTGCCTTTGATCTCGCGAAACTGGCGCTGGATCGCATCCAGCTCATCGCGGTGGTGCACCGTGACGCCGGCTTCGAGGCTGACACCGTCGTACTTCTCGGGCTGGTCGGTGACGATGACCACCTTGACCGCGCCTTCGGCGAGCACGCTCTTCATGATCTGCACGACGCTATGGCCCTCGGGCCGCTCGCCGACCTGCTGGCCGCCGGTCATCGCCACGGCATCGTTGTAGAGGATCTTGTAGGTGACGTTGACCCCGGCGGCGATGCTCTGGCGGATCGCCAGCAACCCGCTGTGAAAGTAGGTGCCGTCGCCGAGGTTGGCAAAGACATGCTGCTCTTTGGTGAACGGTGCCTGGCCGACCCAGGGCACACCTTCGCCGCCCATCTGGGTGAAGGTGTTGGTGCTGCGGTCCATCCACACGGCCATGAAATGGCAGCCGATGCCGGCCATCGCGCGGCTGCCTTCGGGCACCCGCGTGCTGGTGTTGTGCGGGCAGCCGCTGCAGAACCAGGGCGCACGCTCGCCGGTGTCGAGCTTGAGCGCGGCCATCTGCGCTTCGCGCGCGTCGATGACCGCGATGCGCTGCTCCATGCGGCTGATGATGTCGGCACTGATGCTGCCGTCGCGGCCGAGCTTTTTCAGTCGCTTGGCAATCGCGCGCGCAATGATCGCCGGTGTCAGGTCGGCCTTGGCGCGCAGCAGCCAGTTCTGGCTCGGATTCGGCATGCTCCATTCGCCGCCGGTGGCGTCGCCGTCGGGCTCGTCGAACTTGCCCAGCACATTCGGCCGCACATCCGAGCGCCAGTTGTAGAGCTCTTCCTTGATCTGGTATTCGATGACCTGGCGCTTCTCTTCGACGACCAGGATCTCAGCCAGGCCGGTGGCAAACTCGCGCGTGATCGTCGCTTCGAGCGGCCACACCACGTTGACCTTGTGCAGGCGCAGGCCGATCGCATGGCAGGTCTCGACATCGAGCCCGAGATCGGCCAACGCCTGGCGCGTATCGTTGAAGGCCTTGCCGCTGGCGATGATGCCGAAGCGGTCG
>JANOKR010000372.1:0-1721 GCA_031419315.1 Betaproteobacteria bacterium | reverse complement strand
ATGGCCCTGGGCGACAAGTTTTTTCGCCGTCTCGGGTGTGACGGCCACGCGCGTTTCGCCGGCCACTGTTTCCAGCGGGACTCCGATCAGCATGGGGCTGTCTCCTTTGGCGCCGCTGCGCCTGCATCTCGCTGGCGGCGTCTAGCTTGCGGCTTTTATTCGGTCGGGGTGCGCGATGGTAGTCCAGGCCCCGGGCCTCGCCCGAGGCCCGGGGCCGCACGGGGCTTGGTTTACTTCAGCGATGCTGCAAAGACCTTGTCGGTGGTCGCACCGGCAGGCTTCTTGGTGATCACCGGGTCGCTCTTGCCCTTCATCAGCGTATCGACGGTGCGCTCATAGGCCTTCATGTCGAGCATGCCGGTCTTGCCGGTGCCGACGAGCTTGGCGATCTCGCCCATCATGCGTGCCTGGTGGGCTTCTTTCTGCGCGCCAGAAGCGTCGTTCTTGAGCACGATTTTCACCGCCTCGGCCTGGTTTTTCACCGCGTAGTCCCAGCCCTTCATGCTGGCCTTGACAAACTTGGCCAGCTTGGCCGCCATCGCCGGGTCGGCCAGGCTTTTCTCGGTCGCATAGAGGCCGTCTTCGAGCGTGGCCACCCCCTGGTCCTGGTACTTGAAGACGAGCAGCTGGTCGGCCTTCATGCCGGCGTCGATGAGCTGCCAGTATTCGTTGTAGGTCATGGTGCTGATGCAGTCGGCCTGCTTCTGTAGCAGCGGGTCGACGTTGAAGCCCTGCTTGAGCACCTTGACGCCGTCGGCGGCGCCGGTGGTCTTGAGGCCGAGCTTGTCCATCCAGCTCAGGAACGGGTATTCATTGCCGAAGAACCAGACCCCCAGGGTCTTGCCCTTGAAGTCGGCCGGCGTCTTGATGCCGCTGTCCTTGCGGCAGGTGAGTTGCATGCCAGAGGTCTGGAAGACCTGCGCGATATTCACAATCGGCACGCCTTTTTCGCGGGTGGCCAATGCCGACGGCATCCAGTCGACGATGACATCGGCGCCACCGCCGGCGATGACCTGGCTCGGGTTGATGTCGGGGCCGCCGGCCTTGATGGTCACGTCGAGACCGGCGTCCTTGTAGAAGCCCTTGTCCTTGGCGACGTAATAACCGGCGAACTGGGCCTGCGTGACCCACTTCAGTTGCAGCGTGAGCTTGTCCTGCGCCTGCGCGGCGGTGGACAGGCCGAACAGGCCCGTTGCGGCCACGGCCATCGAAACGGCGGGCAGCAGGTGCTTGAAGGTGGGTTTGAAAGTCTGCTTGGTGGTCATCGATCACTCCTGGGTTGAGGCGGTTTTTTGAAGGATTCAAGAACGGTAAGAAGGGTGCCAGAAAGTCAGCCGGCGTTCCACTAGGGCTATCAGTCCGTAAAACAGCGATCCGGCGACTGCCGACAGCAGAATAGCGGCCCAGACGACATCGACATTCATGCGCGCGACCTCGGCGCTGATGCGAAACCCCAGGCCGTAGATCGGCGAGCCAAAAAACTCCGCCACGATCGCCGAGATCAGCGCCAGCGTCGAGTTGATCTTCAGCGCGTTGAAGATGAAGGGCAGCGCACTCGGCAGCCGCAACCTCAGCAGCGTCGCGACATGGCCGGCGCCATAGGTGCGCATCAGGTCGCGGTGCATCACATCGGTGGCGGCCAGACCGGCCAGCGTATTCACGAGCATCGGAAAAAACGTCACGATCGCCGCCACCGCGGCCTTGCTGTGCCAGTCGAAGCC
>JANOKR010000371.1:0-2410 GCA_031419315.1 Betaproteobacteria bacterium | reverse complement strand
AGCGACGACGAGATCGAAAACTACCTGCGCGCCGAAGCGCCTTACGACTGCGCCGGCAGTGCCAAGAGCGAGACGTTGGGCATCGCGCTGCTCGACTCGATCGAGTCCGACGACCCGACAGCGCTGGTTGGCCTGCCTCTGATCCGCACCTGCGAGTTGCTGCGCGCTGCGGGCATCGATCCGCTGCGATCGAATCCGGCATCGCATCCGCCATCGCATCCGACATCAAATCCGGCATGACCACCCCCGGCCAACTGGTGCTGATGCCGAACACCCTGGACCTCGGCAGCGAAATCGTCGACATCCGCAGCGTGCTGCCCGACGCGGTGTTGCAGCGCGCCGCAGCGCTGCTGCATTGGGTCGCCGAGGACGCGCGCAGCACCCGCGCATATCTGAAGCGCGTGGCGCTGCTGCACCCGCTGGCGCAGCCTTTGCAGGCGATCGACATCCGCGAGCTGCCGCGGCCGCGCAAGGGCAGCGGTGAGACCGTCGACAAAGCGGCCTGGCGCGCGCTGCTGCAACCCGCTGTTGACGGCCACGATATCGGCCTGATCTCCGAAGCCGGCCTGCCCGCCGTGGCCGACCCCGGCGCGGCGCTCGTCGCCGCGGCGCACGACCACGGCATCGCCGTGCTGCCGCTGGCCGGGCCGAGCTCGCTGCTGCTGGCGCTGGCGGCCAGCGGCCTCAACGGCCAGAGTTTTGCGTTTGTCGGCTACCTGCCGCAGGAGCCGGCGCAGCGCATCAAACGCGCCCGCGAGATCGAGTCGCTGTCGCGGCGCGCGCTACAGACCCAGCTGATCATCGAGACGCCTTACCGC
Source organism: Betaproteobacteria bacterium (assembly GCA_031419315.1). Classification (GTDB taxonomy): domain Bacteria; phylum Pseudomonadota; class Gammaproteobacteria; order Burkholderiales; family Burkholderiaceae_C; genus Rubrivivax. The sequence continues at coordinate 1,592 of JANOKR010000371.1, read as the reverse complement.
AACAACACGCTGCTGGCGGCACTGCTCGAAGCGCTGGCCGATAGCACGCGGCTGTCAGTGAGTTGTGGTTTGACGCTGGCCGGCGGCTTCACCCGCAGCGCGGCGGTCGCGCAGTGGCGCTCAGCGCCGATGGTCTTGCCGGACAAGGTGCCGGCGGTGTTCTGCCTGTTGGCGCACTGAGCGGTATCCTGAGTTGCACGGCGCGACTGGGTGTGCGCTCGTCACGTGCTGGCCGCAAGCCTGCGTTGGGCCCAGAACGGGCCCGCAACAGACCCACAGCGGGCCCGCAACACACCCGGCTGCGATCAGCCGCCGAGCAACGAAGCGACGCGTTTTTTCGGCTTCGCTGCGGCCGCCGGGCTGCGCCCGGCCGCAGTGGCTGCACTGGTCGATGTCGCCGATATGCCCGCCGTGCTTGTCACCGGGCTCGACCGCGTCGACTCCCAAGCCGCACGACCGGCGCCCGAGGCCTCATACGGCTTGTCGAAAAACGGGTCACGCGGCGCCCTGCTTTCGCGCCCAAAGCGGGCTTCGCGAGGCCGCGGCGACGACGGAGACGGCGAGTAGCCGGCGCCGGCGCTTGGCGCCGCCGCCAACTCGGCGACGTCGCGATCATCGGCAACAGCTTCGCGCCGCGGCCGGCGTGCCGGGCGCTCGTCGTCAAGCTCGAAGGGCTCGATCTCGATCTTCGTCTTGATCAGCTTTTCAATATCCGTCACCAGGCGCGTATCGTCTCGCGCCACCAAAGTCACGGCCAGCCCCGACTGCCCGGCGCGCCCAGTGCGGCCGATGCGGTGCACATAATCTTCGGCGTTGTACGGCACGTCGAAATTGAACACCGCCGGCAGGTCGGCAATGTCCAGGCCGCGCGCGGCGACATCGGTGGCGACCAACACATCAACCTCGCCGGCCTTGAACGCGGCCAGCGACTTCAGGCGCTCGTCCTGCGACTTGTCGCCATGCAGTGCCGCAGTGCGCAGGCCGTCGCGCTCGAACGAACGCGCCAGCCGCGCGGCACCGAGCTTGGAGTTGACAAAGACCAGCGCCTGCGACAGCTCGCGAGACTTGATGATCTGGCGCACCGCGGCGCGTTTGTCGTCGTCGCTGACGCTGTAGAAATGCTGCTCGACCGTCGACGCGGTGGCGTTCGGCCGCGCGACTTCGATCGTCAACGGGTCTTGCAGATAACTCTGCGCCAGGCGCCTGATCTCGGGCGAAAACGTCGCCGAAAAAAGCAGCGTCTGGCGCGCCTTGGGCAGGTAAGACAAGATGCGCTGCAGGTCGGGCAGGAAGCCGATATCCAGCATTCGGTCGGCTTCATCGAGCACGACATACTCGACCTGGTTCAACACGCAGTTCTTGGCCTCGATATGGTCGAGCAGCCGGCCCGGCGTGGCGATGAGCACCTCGACCCCGGCCTTCAGGATCGCCGTCTGCGGCTTCATGTCGATGCCGCCAAAGACCACCGTCGAACGCAACTGGGTGTGCCGCGCGTAGGTCTTGACGCTGTTGGCGACCTGGTCGGCGAGCTCGCGCGTCGGTGTGATGACGAGCGCGCGCACCGGGTGCCGCGCCGGCGACGTGCTCGGGTT
>JANOKR010000370.1:0-20110 GCA_031419315.1 Betaproteobacteria bacterium | reverse complement strand
CCCTTGGGCCCAACTGCCGCCCCCGCGCGTCGCGGGCCCCGCGGCCAGGGTTTCGACGTCCTGCGTCAACTGGCCATGCAGGAATTTGCGCGCCTCCGGCCCGCGAGCTGCGATCACACCCCAATCGGCCAGCGGCAGCTGGCCTTGCAGGGCACTGGTGTCGACATCGGTTGGGGCAGCGCTTGGGGGATCAGTCCGGTTCATCGCTTCATTATCATCGGCCGCCATGCTCAACCCCGGCCCGAAGGCCCGTTCATCCCTGCTGCGATCGCTGGTTTTGGCCTTCGTCGGAGCGGCCTTGCTCGCCGCCGGCGCAGCCGCTGCAGCCTGGTGGTGGTTGCAGCAACCACTGCCGCTGGCCGCTGCCAGCGTCGAAGTGTCGATCGAGCCCGGCAGCACACCGCGCGACGTCGCAAAAGCCTGGGTCGACGCCGGCGTTCAGGTCTCGCCCTTGTGGCTTTATGAGTGGTTTCGCTGGTCGGGCCAGGCGCGTCGGATTCGGGCCGGCAGTTATGCCATCAGCACCAGTACCACGCCGCGACAGCTGCTCGACAAGATGGTGCAGGGCGCTGAAACCTACGAGTCAGTGCGCCTTATCGAAGGCTGGACACTGCGCCAGTTTCGTGCCGCGCTGGCCCGCGCGCCGAATCTCAAACAAGCCAGCGCTGCAATGGATGAAGGCCAACTGATGGCCGCGATCGGCGCCCCCGGCGTCGCCGCCGAAGGCCGGTTTTTCCCTGACACCTATGCCTACGGCCGCGGCGTCAGCGACCTCACCGTGCTCAGACGCGCCCAGGCGAGCATGCAAACGCGGCTCGATGCCGCGTGGGCCGCGCGTGCCGAAGGGCTGCCGCTGCGCAACGCCAACGAGGCATTGATCCTGGCATCGATCGTCGAAAAAGAAACCGGCTCGCCAAGTGATCGCGCGCTGATTGCCGGCGTCTTCATCAACCGCCTGCGGATCAAGATGCCGCTGCAGACCGACCCGACGGTGATCTACGGCCTGGGTGAGGCCTTTGATGGCAACCTGCGCAAGCGCGACCTGCTAGCCGACACGCCGTTCAACACCTACACCCGCAACGGCCTGCCGCCGACGCCGATCGCGATGCCCGGCGCCGCGGCATTGGGTGCGGCGCTCAACCCGGCTGCGACCAGAGCGCTGTACTTCGTCGCGCGCGGTGACGGCAGCAGTGTCTTCAGCGCCACGCTCGACGAACATAATCGTGCCGTGAACACCTACCAACGCGGGCGCTGAAACGTGGACAACGGCCGCTTCATCACGCTTGAAGGCATCGACGGCGCCGGCAAGTCGTCGCATATCGACGCCATCGCGGCGTGGTTCGGCGCGCGCGGTGCAAAAGTGCTGGTCACGCGCGAACCGGGTGGCACCGCGTTGGCTGAAGCGCTGCGCGAACTCGTGTTGCACCGGCCGATGGATGCGCTCACTGAAGCCTTGTTGATCTTCGCCGCGCGCCGCGATCACTTGCAGCAGCGCATCGAGCCGGCGCTGGCCGCGGGCCAGGTCGTGTTGTGCGATCGATTCACGGATGCGACCTTCGCTTATCAAGGAGGCGGGCGCGGCTTCGATCTGGGCATCCTCGCGCAGCTCGAGACCTGGGTCCAGCATCGCCGCCAGCCGGATCTAACCTTGTGGTTCGACCTCGCGCCCGAAGTCGGCGCCGCGCGCCGCGCCCAAGTGCGTGCGCCTGACCGATTCGAGTCCGAAGACCTGGCCTTCTTCACCCAGGTTCGCAATGGTTATGCAGCGCGTGCGGCAGCGGCGGCGCAGCGCTTCGTGCGCATCGACGCTGGTCTCGCGCCGGCGAACGTCTGGGCACAAATCGAACGAACGTTGGAGCAGCGTTGCTCGTAGGCCCCGACGGCCAACTGCCGTTGCCCTGGCTGCGCGGCCCGCTCGATGCGGCGCTGGCGCAGCAGCGCGGCCATGCCTTGCTTGTGCATGCGGCGCCTGGCATTGGCGCGCTGGAATTTGCGCTGGCGTTGGCGCAGGCCTGGTTGTGTGAAGCTGACGTGGTCTCCGGCGCGTTGAGCGATGCTACTGCTTCGCGGCCCTGCGGCCGCTGCGCGAGTTGCCAGCTGCTGCAGTCCCGTGCACATCCTGACCTGAACCTGCGCTTGCCCGAAGAGACCGCGGTCGCGATCGGCTGGCCGGTGGCGCTCGACGAGAAGCGCAAACCCAGCCGGCAGATCCGCATCAGCGAGATCCGCGATGCGGTCGACTGGATCGTCACGACCTCGGGCCGCGGCCGCGCCAAGGTGCTGGTGCTGCATCCCGCCGAAACCATGAATGCCGAATCGGCGAGTGCGCTGTTGAAGACACTCGAAGAGCCACCGCGGGGTGCGCGGCTGATCCTGACGGCGTCCGATCCGGCGCGCTTGTTGCCGACCGTGTTGAGCCGCTGCCAGGTGCTGCGCCTGCCCGCACCCACCCTGGAGCAGGCCGTCGCCTGGCTGGCCGGGCAGGGCGTCGCCGGGCCGGCGGTGTTGCTGGCGGCGGCAGGCGGGCGCCCGCTCGATGCGTTGCAGTGGCATCTGGAAGGTGTCACCGCCGCCGTCTGGCCGACCCTGCCGGCGAGCGTGCTGGCCGAGCGTGCCGAGGCGTTTGCAAACTGGCCGATCGCGCGTGTGGTGGATGTGATGCAGAAACTTTGCCACGACGCGGCGACACGTGCGCTGGGCGGCGCGCCGCGGTTTTTCCCGCCCGCCGCGGTCCCCGCGGGCGCGTCGCTGTCGGCTCTTGAGAGCTGGCAGCGGTCGCTGCAGCGCGTGATGCGGCATGCCGACCACCCCTGGACGGCGGCGCTTCTTGTGGAATCCTTGGTGGCCGAAGGCCGCGCGGCGCTGACGCCAATGGATACACTCAAACGATGAGTTCACCCGCGCCGACCTCGCCCAACCCCGCCGCATCCACTGGCCGGCCGGCGGTGATCCAGCTTGTCTTTCGCGAGAAGGGTGCGCTTTATGCGGCCTACATGCCGGTGCTTGCCGATGGCGGCCTCTTCGTGCCGACGGCGCGTGACTACCGACTCGGTGACGACATCTACCTGCTGTTGTCGCTGCCCGAAGACCCGCAGCGGTATCCGGTCGCCGGCAAGGTGGCCTGGATCACACCGGCCAACGCGTCGGCCGGGCGCACCCAGGGTGTTGGCGTGAAATTCCCCAACGACGAAAAAACGCGCGTCGTCAAGCTCAAGATCGAAGAGATGCTCGGCACCTCGATCGTCGGCGCCAAACCGACGCAGACGATCTAGCCGCGCGCCGGCGCATTGCCGGCCGCCAGCGATCCTGCGGGTGGCGCGGCGCGACGTAGCGAGTCGGCGTCGAGCGACAATGCTGGCGATGTTTGTCGACTCGCACTGCCACCTCACCTTCCCCGGCCTGCTCGAAAATGTCGCTGACATTCGAGCTGCGATGGCCGCTGCAAAAGTCGACCGCGCGCTGTGCATCTGCACGACGCTTGAAGAGTTTCCGGCCGTGCTGGGCCTGGCCGAGGCCTACCCAAATTTTTGGGCCAGCGCCGGTGTCCACCCGGACAACGAAGGTGTCACCGAACCTGATGTCGAGACACTTGTGCGACTGTCGGAAACGTCAAACAAGGTCGTCGCAATCGGCGAAACCGGCCTCGACTACTACCGGCTGAACGGGCGCAGCGTCGCCGATATGGCCTGGCAACGAGAGCGCTTCCGGGTTCATATCCGCGCCGCTTTGCAGACCGGGTTGCCGCTGGTGGTGCACACCAGAAATGCCAGCGACGACACGGTTTCGATCCTGCGTGAAGAGGGCGCCGGCCGCGCCAGCGGGGTCTTTCACTGTTTTACCGAAACGATGGCGGTTGCCAGTGCAGCGCTCGAGCTCGGGTTCTACATCTCCTTCTCCGGCATCCTGACGTTCCGCAATGCCGCTGAATTGCGCGACGTAGCCAAGATGGTGCCGCTGGACCGGTGCCTGATCGAAACCGACAGCCCCTATCTCGCGCCCATGCCGTATCGGGGCAAGACCAACTCGCCGGCCTACGTGCCGTGGGTAGCGGCCGAACTGGCGCGGATCAAAGGCCTGGACGTTGATGAGGTCGCGACCGCAACGAGCACCAATTTCGAGCGGCTGTTTTCGCGTGTCAGCCTGAGATCCAAGGAGTTGCCGTAGATGAGAAATTACTTCATGAAAGTTGTCTATCTCGTTGTGGCCGTATGGTGTTCTGTGTCCATTGCTGGCGTCTATGAAGATTTTTTCAAGGCCGTCGAACTCGACAATGCTGGCACCGTCACACTGCTGCTGGCGCGGGGCTTCGACCCCAATACCCCTGATCCCGCCGGGCAAGTGGGGCTTTTTCTGGCGCTGCGCGGTGGTGCCCCCAAAGTCGGACGGGCGCTGGTCGAACACGCCGATACGAAGATCGACACCCCCAACGCCGCTGGAGAAACGCCGCTGATGATGGCCGCACTGCGCGGCTCGCTGGAGTGGACACAGCGCTTGGTGGAGCGGGGCGCGCAGATCAACCGCAGCGGCTGGACGCCGCTCCAATACGCGGCAAGCGGCCCGGAGCCGAAGGTCGTGGGCTATCTGCTCGACCGCGGCGCGGCGATCGACGCCGCAGCATCGAACGGATCGACCGCCCTGATGATGGCCGCGCGCTACGGCAACGAGGACTCGGTGACCCTGCTGCTCGCCCGCGGTGCCGATGTGCGACTGCGCAACCAGCGCGACATGAGCGCGGCCGACTTTGCCCGCGGTGCTGAACGCGAGGCCCTCGCCAACCGGCTTGACGCCCTGGCGCGCTGAGCCAGCACGCCCGGTCGTGCCAAAGTGCCGTGACGGAATTGAACTGGCGGGCATTTGTGACTCTCCTCGGGTAGATCGATCGTGACGCGCGGCCTACATTGGGTCTGAACCGATCCCTGAATGGAGCCACTGCATGACACCGTCCGAAGTCCGCAACCCTTTTGCGCTGTTGATGAACCCCGAGGTCGTGATCAAGGCGATGGAAGCCTCTGAGCGTCTCAACCATCTGCGCAGCCGAATCTGCCGCCCACTGGATCGGCAACTCGGCGCGGGTGCGCCTGAGCATGACGCTGCGGATCACGACACCGATCGGCACGAGCCTGAAGCGGCTGGTGATGCCGCAGTGTCTGGCGACTGATCCCGGCCGCTGAGGCGCCACCGGCGGAAGTCCGGCCCCGGGCCCGTGCGCCGCTGAGATAATCCCCGGATGACTGCTTCAGCATCCCCCAGCGCCGCACAGCTGCTGCGCCCGATCGCCGCGATGACGCTGGTGATCGTTTTTTCCAACTGGCTCGTCCAGTACCCGATCAACGACTGGCTGACCTGGGGTGCGTTCAGCTACCCGCTGGTGTATCTGGTTTGTGACCTGACCAATCGCGCGGTTGGTGCCCGGGCAGCGCGCAAAGTCGCCTGGATCGGTTTTGCAGTTGCGGTGGTGGTGTCGATGGCGGTTGCACCGTGGCGCATCGCTGTCGCGTCGGGCACCGCGTTTATCGTCTCGCAGATCCTGGACATCGCGGTCTTCAACCGTTGGCGCCAGAGCTCGTGGTGGAAGGCGCCTTTCATCGGGTCTGCGGTGGCGTCGATCGTCGACACGCTGATTTTTTTCTACCTCGCTTTTGCAGGCACGCCAGTCGACTGGCGCATGCTCGCCGCGGGCGATATGGTCGTCAAGGTTGCGATGGCGGCAGTGCTCCTGGCGCCGTACCGGGCGATGCTTCCGCGGCTGCAACTTTGGGTGCCGGCCGCCTCGCGCTAGGTGCTTTTGAATGCGCGACGATGTATATTATGTCAAATATTTGAAGCGCTGCGGACAGGAGCCTCTGAGCCGCTTCTAGCGCCGCGCCAACGGCACCAGCCGGTCAACTGTTGCCAATGCTTCATCGCCGTCGAGTTCGATCGCAACCTGCGTACAAACCGCCCGGCACAGCGTCGCTACGCGTTCACTCTGCAAGCGGTAATACATCTGCGTGCCATCGCGGCGCTTGGCCAGGACGCCACTGCGGTACAGCGTGCTCAGGTGCTGCGACATATTCGGCTGGGTTGTATCGATCTCGGCCAGAAGTTCGGAGACGTTTTTTTCTCCCTGGCAGACCGCGCTGATGATCTTCAACCGAATCGGTGTCGACAACACCGCGAACAACTCGGCCACCGAGTCGAAGACACGGTCCTCGCTGCTCTTGTTCATGTCGGCGGCCACGCTTTCCAGGCAGCAAACCCGTCACGGCTTGATGTACGCAAAACCCTGCACCTACAGCTTGGTCAAGCGCACTACGCCTGAAGGTGTGAAGCCCGCTTCGGGAATGAACTGCTCGCGCTTCAGACTTCGGTTTGTCAACGTGATCTCGCAAACCTCGAACTTCACGCCGCGGCGCACCAGGTCTTGCACCGCGATGTCGTACTGGTTGCCGTTGCGATCCTTCGCGTCCTGCATCAGGAAATCGACACCCGTCGCATGGGTGACGACGGTGATGCGCGCACTCGGGTCGACGTCGAGATGGTTTTTCAGATTGCGCAGCGTCCCCAGCGCTTGCGTGGCCGCATCATTGATGTGGTACGCCACCTTGTCCTGCGACCAGCTAACGCCACAAGCCATCGACAGCGTCAACAGCACAACAAGTCTTTTGGGATTCATCATTGGCTCCGATAAGGGGTAGCGCGGCTCACACCATACCCGGGTTGTTGTGCACCCCGATCAGCCGGGGGGTGTTGATCCTGCGCGGTTTGACGCGCCCGCCTTGGGATTGCAGCCAGGTCTGCACCACGTCCCAAACCGGTTTTACACCCGGCGCCGACTTGGCCGCTTCGGCGACAGGCGCCCAGCCGGCGACCTTGTACAGCTTGTCGGCTTCGATCGGCCGGCCGGCCAGGCGCATGTCGCTGATGCGGCTGCCCATCGCCGCACCCGGCGTGCAGGTATAGCCCAGGCCGCCGACCCGCACCATGTCACCGCCCTGCTGGTAATACGGGTCGGGGTTGAACAAGTTGTCGGCGACATCTTCGAGCACGGTCTTGATCGTCTGCCCGCTCATCGACGTGACCGTCGCATAGGGGTAAGTCACTGCCAGCTGGTCCATCATCAGCTCGCGTGTGATCGTGTCGCCGGGCAACAGGGTCGTACCCCAGCGGAATCCGGGTGAAAACGCGATCTCGGCGCCCTGCACTTCGATCAAGGCGTCGCAGATCAACTGGTCCCAACTGCCGTTGAAATTGCCGCGGCGGTAGAGCAGCCCGTCAGTGACGGCAAGCCTTTCGGCCAGGCGCGACTCGAAGGGTGCACGCACGCGCTGGATGAGTGCCGACATCTCGGCGTCGGGCTTCAACTGGTTCGCGAACACCGGCAGCAGCCGGTAGCGGAAGTCGTCAACCCTCCCGCCGCGCACGCTGAAATCCATCACGCCGAGAAACTTGCCGTTGCTGCCGGCATTGGTCACTAGCGTCTTGCCGCCGGCGGTGCTTCCCCCGTTCGCCACCGGCACCGCGACCGGCACGCCGTCGTGTGTGTGGCCGCCAAAGATCGCGTCGATGCCGCGCACACGGCTGGCCATCTTCAGGTCGACATCCATGCCGTTGTGCGACAGCAGCACCACGACCTGCGCGCCCTGCCCGCGCGCCTCGTCGACCACCTTCTGCATGTTTTCTTCCTGGATGCCGAAGCTCCAGTCGGCGACCAGGTACCGCGGGTTGGCGATCGGTGTGTAGGGGAAGGCCTGGCCGATGATCGCGCAGCGCACGCCGTTGATCACACGCGTTACCCAGGGCTTGAAGACGGGGTCGCCAAAGTCGCTGGTCTTGATGTTCTGGGCCAGAAATTCGACCTGACCGTTGAAGTCCTTGTCGACGATTTCCTTGACCCGCTGCATGCCGTATGTGAACTCCCAATGGCCGGTCATCAGGTCGACGCCCAGCAGCTTGGCCGCATCGACCATGTCCTGGGCGTTGGTCCACAGCGACGTGGCCGAACCCTGCCACGTATCGCCGCCGTCGAGCAGCAGCGCGCCCGGCCGGCTCGCCTTGAGTTGTTTGACCAGCGTGGCCAAGTGGGCAAAGCCACCGACCTTGCCGTAACGACGCGACGCGCGTTCGAAGTCGATGTAGGTGAAGGCATGCGCAGCAGCGCTGCCCGCCGGCACGCCGGCTGCTTTGAGCAAGGCGGCACCGACCAGATGCGGCAACTGGCCTTGCATCGCGCCCACGCCGAGATTCACGCTCGGCTCGCGAAAGTGCATCGGCTTCAATTGCGCGTGGCAGTCCGTCATGTGCAGGAACGACACATTGCCAAACGGCTTCAAATCGTAGAGGCCCTGCTGCGCGGTGGCTGCGTCTGCATCGGCATGGCGCGCCAAGCCCATGCCGGCCGCTGAGGCCGCAGCGAGCACCTGGAAAAATTCGCGCTTGGACAGGTTCATGCTGCGTCGATCGCGGTCATGGGACGTCGAGGACGAGTCATCGGCCGGCGCGCCAAGGCGGACTCGCCGGCCAGCTAGCGATTCACCGGCGACGCAGGGTCAAGCAGCAGCGCCATCAGGTGGCGGATCTGGTCGGCGTCGAGCAGATTGGCGTGGCCGAAGCGCGGCATGTTGGAGCAGGCTGCATAGGCTTTGCTGTTCCACAATTTGACCCAGGTGTACTGCACGATCGGTGCGGCCGTGGCCGCGGTCACGTCCTGGATGCCACGCAGCTTGCCGTAGTTCCACAGGCTCGGCCCGATGGTGCCGTAGGAGATTTCTTTCTGGTCGATCTGGTGGCAGTTGTAGCAGTTGCCGCCGTTCGCCTTGGTCGCGGTCGACTCATCGGTCCAGGTCATGCCGCGGCCGTTCTGTGCGAGCTTTTCACCTTCGCGCCAGTCGCCGAGATACTGGCCGTTGGCCGGCCATTGCACCGATGCCAGCGCCTCGGCCTGGATGCGTTGCGCGGCTTCGTCGGGCGCTGGTTTTTCGGACGAACAAGCGCTCTGCCCCAGGTCTTGGCGGATTCGATCGGCCTTGGCGATGCCCTGATCGCGGAACGACGCCTCCATGGCCGCCTGCGCCCGCTGGTCGAGTTCGGCCGATGACGGCAGCGTGGCACAACCGAGCAGCGAGGCCGCCGCGGCAAGCGCTGCTGCGCCACGAAAGAAAGTTTGCAATGTCATGCGCAACTCCAAGGACACAGGGTCGAGCTCAACGTTTGATCGACGGTGCGATCGACGCCGAACCTTTGGCGTTGACGCCCATGTAGGTGGCCACCGCGATCGTTGGTTCGGAGCCGAAGCCGGGGTATGGAAAGCGCATCTGCCGGTAGCAGTCGTTCAGGCGCAACTGCATCCCCCACATCTGGCCGTTGCTCACGCGGTAGGCAGGCCAGGCGGCAAAACCGACGCCGTCGCCGGGGTTCTTGGTCAGATTCGGCAGGTCCTGCATCCGGATGCGTTTGCCGTCCTCGCCGTGGCACGAAGCGCAAGAAAAATCGTGGGTGCCGCCGCGGAAATAAAAGACCCGCTTGCCAACTTCGTAGCTCAGGCGCTCCTGGGCGTGGCCCTGCGGCAGGTTGAATCTTAGGCCCCGCGACTCGGCGGCGACCCAGGTTGCGAGTGCGGTGACGTTGTTTTGCTCGCCGCGGCCGAACGGGGTCTTGGCAATCTCGGCGCCGTCGAAACCCTGCAGGCTTTGCATGCAGCTGACGAGCCGGGATTCGAGATCCTGCACGCTGTTGGTGTCAGCAAAGTAGCGCGGCAGCTCGACAAACGCGCCCTTGACCCTGCCCGGGCCCTTGCCCAGGTCGCAGGCTTCGAGCGTGGCCATCTTGGGCCCGCGTTTTTGCTTCCACAGCGCCTCGCCCTTGGCCTCGAACAGGTCGGCCGGGTTGCCGTCTTCGAGCATCTTGCGGTACTCGGCGATGGCGTCGGCTGACGATTTGGTCTGGCTTGTAGCGGCCGCCGCCAGCAGCAGGCCGGCGACGACCAGCGTGGCCTTGAGTTTGATGTTCGCTTCCATGGGTTCAGGACACCGTCGCTTCGTCGGTGCGCTTGTCGCCCTTGTTGTCGACCCAGGTGACCGTGATCTTGTCACCCACCTTGGCGCCTTTGACGAAGATCTGAAAGTACGGATCCTTCGACACCGATGGCCCCCACTGGGCGTTCATCACCAGCTTGCCGTTGTGCTGGGCCACGACCTCCTGGATGAACCAGGCCGGGATGGTTTTGCCCGCGGTGTCCTTGCGCTGGCCGGTTTCCATTTCGTGCCGCATCAGCACACGAACGCTGGCCTTGTCGCCGCTGGCCTGGGCGCGAATACGCATCGGGTCTGCCATGATCGGTCTCCTTCAATGATGTCTATAAGGTGAAGTGTTAGCTATTGCTTGCGGCCTGTCAGTTCAGCCGCCACATCCGCCGAGCGTGACTTTCACTTCCTTCTGCGCGTACAAAACCTTGCCATCACCCATGATCGCCACGGCGATGACGTTCGACGACTGGCCCATCTTCACGCGGGTGGTGACATTCGCCTCGATCGCGTCGCTGATATCAAAAATCGCCGACAGCATCGCCGGGTTTTTTTCCACCAGCAGCAGCAGGCGCTTCACGCCGGGCAAGGCGCTCGACGCGCCAATCTGCACCACGGCGCCGTTTTCGGCGATGTCCGGGCCGCTGACGGTGACGTCCTTGCTCGCCACCGGCGCCGCGGCGCCAAGCGCCTTCATCACCTCGGCCATCGACTTGGCATCAAACGCTGCGGCGTTGAAGCTCGCCGCCTGGGCCTGCGCTGTATGCGGCAACAAGCCGAGACTCGCGAGCATCGCTGCGACTTGTGTCGAGCGCAGCAAAACCTGTCGGCGGGATTTCATCGGGTTCTCCTTCATCTGCTTCAAAAACAAAACCTCAGCGCCGCGCACCATCGGCAAGCCATCTTGCGATCGATTGTGCCTCGGCCGCCGGCAGGCTCTGCGCCGGCATGGCCACTGCACCCCAGACACCGACGCTGCCGGCCGCAATGCGGCCCGCCAGATACGAGGCGGCGTCGCTGCGGCCAGCGTATCGCGTCGCGATCTCCTTGAAGCCCGGGCCGACGAGTCGGGTGTCGCTGGCGTGGCAGAGCGTGCAGGCATATTTGCGGGCGATCGCGAGTCCGGCGGCGGTCTGTGCCGTCGGCACGGTAGGCGTCGCGGCCAAGGCCCCGCCGGCCGCGCCCGGCCGGCTCGTATCGGCACCACGTTGGGCGCCGACGCTGCGGTTCTGCTCGGCAAGATTGCCATGCGCGTTGCGGGCGTGGTCAGGCAGGAACGACGCCACGGTGGGCTCGGTGGTGCAGTCCTTCATGCAGGCAGCGGCGGCGACATCGGGTCGGCGCTGACTGGCCCGCGCCCCCGGCCACAGCGCATGCGCCGTCGTCGTGCCGTTGCGGTTGGGCAGCCAGCCCTGCACCTCAGCCACATTGCGGTTCGACAGCACAAAACCGTCGGGCACAACGCCACCGAGGTTGAGGATGTAGGCGGTGACGGCGTAGACCTCGTCGGGCCTCAGGGTCTTCGGCGCCGTCCACGGCATCGCGCGATGGATGTAGTCCCATAGCGTCGACAGCGAGCTCAGTTTCATCAGCGTCGTGCGGCCGGGATAACTCGCATCGGTCAGGCGCGCGACACGCCCGCTGCTGATGTCGGCCTTGTTCGTGCCCCCGACGATCGGCGCGAAGATCTGGTTGCTTTCGCCGAAGACGCCGTGGCATGAAGCACATTGTGCTTCCCACAATTTCATGCCGTCGGAGACGCTGCCGGCGCCTGCCGGCAGGCCCTTGAAATCGGGCCGCACGTCGATGTCCCAGGCGTTGACTTCGGCGGCAGTCGCGGCGCGGCCGATGCCGGAATAGGCCGTCGTCACGCTGCTCTGCGCAGCCGCGATGCAGGTCATCGCCGCCAGCAGGATCGCGACGCCAGCGTCATGACAACTGGACATTGCGCACCTCACCGCTGGCCTGCACCAACCAGGTCTGGATCGCGTTGTTGTGATAGATCGACCGCGAGCCGCGCACAGCACGCAGTTGCCGGTAGCTTGGCTGCACATAACCCGTCTCGTCGGTGGCGCGGCTTTGCACCAGCGCCGCCTGGCCGTCCCAGACCCAATCGAGGCTGAAGCGGGTCAGGCATTTGTCGAGCAACGGTGTTTGCAGGCGTGCAGCGCGCCAGTTGCGGCCACCATCGACCGAGACATCGACCCGGCGCACCTTGCCGCGGCCTGACCAGGCCAGCCCGCTCAGGCAGTAGTAGCCCTTGTCGAGCAGCACCTGCCCGCCCGACGGCGTCGTGACCACGCTCTTGCATTCCTGCGTGCTGGTGTACTGCCGGTGCAGGCCACCGGGCATCAGGTCGAGGTAGTGCAGCACCTCGTCCTTGCTGCCATACGGCTGGTCGCCAACTTCGATGCGGCGCAGGTATTTGACCCAACTCACGCCCTGCACACCCGGCACCACCAGTCGCAGCGGGTAGCCGTTTTCAGGCCGCAGCATTTCGCCGTTCTGGCCGTAGGCGACAAAGACCTCGCCGCTTTCGATCAGCTCCATCGGCACGGTGCGTGTCATCGACGAGCCGTCGGCGCCTTCTGCCAGCACATAGCGGCCGCGCCGGTAGTCGACGCCGGCCATGTCGAGCAAGGTCTTCAATCGCACGCCAGTAAATTCGCTGCAGCTCAGCATGCCGTGGGTGTACTGGCAGGTCGGCACCGCGACATTGCCCCACTCCATGCCGGTGTTGGCACCACATTCGATGAAATGGAATCGGCTCACTGAAGGCAGGCGCATCAATTCGTCAACGGTGAAGACCAGTGGCTTTCGCACGATCCTGGCGTCACTGCCGTTGATCATCAGCCGGTGTTTGGACGGGTCGATATCCCACCAGCCTTGGTGGTGGCGCTCGAAATGCAGGCCGGATGGCGTAACGATGCCAAACAGCGACTGCAGCGGCGCAAACGACACCGAGGCCTGCGTCGTGGGCGTCAGCCCCGGGCTCTGCCGGCGCTGCACATTGGCCTCGAAGCGCGATGGCCTGCCGTAGCCGTCGGTAACCACCGGCTGGCCGAGGCCGCGGCTGTGTTCGGGCAATTCGAGGATGTTGTTATCGCCCTCACCCACGCGTGACGGCGCCGCTGCCGCTGCGGATGCCACACCTGCACCCGCAACGGTCGATGAGCCCGCGGCGACAAAAGCCGCGCGCAAGAAGTCGCGCCGGCCCTGCTTGCTTTCGGCGAGGACCCGCTGCACGCCGCTTGAACCGGCGATGAAATTTTCTGGCGCCTTGATCAAACGCCCGGTCCGCGTGGCGTCAGCCTGCATCGATGAACTTGTGAAGTGAAGTCATATATCAGCAAATCTGAATATTAGACTTGAATGAAGTTCAGAGTTCTCGGGAATACCCCATAAAACTCTACGCGTCGCCCTCAAATCACATTCAGCGGAATCTTCAGGTACTGCTTGCCGTTGTCCTCAGCCGGCGGCAGGTGGCCGGCGCGGATATTGACCTGGACCGCCGGCAGCAACAGCGCCGGCACGCCCAGGGTCTTGTCGCGGGCGCTGCGCATGGCGACAAATTCATCCTCGCCGATGCCATCACCGGCATGCACGTTCGCGGCGCGCTGCTCGGCCACTGTCGTCTCCCACATCGGTGGCCGTCCGCCAGGTGAATAGTCGTGGCACAGGTGCATGCGGGTCGTGCCGGGCAGCGCCAGCAGCCTGCGGATCGACTGGTACAGCGCACGCGGGTCGCCGCCCGGGAAGTCGCAGCGGGCGCTGCCGTAATCCGGCATGTACAGGGTGTCGCCGATGAAGACGTCATCGCCAACCAGATAGCTGATGCAGGCCGGTGTATGCCCGGGGGTGTGTAGCGCCCTGGCCTGCAGATTGCCGATCGCGAAGGCCTCGTCGGCTTCAAAGAGATGGTCGAATTGCGAACCGTCGGTGGCCAGGTCGGTGGCGTTGAAGATGCCCTTGAAGACCGCTTGGGTCGCGCAGATCTGGCTGCCGATGGCGACCTTGCCGCCGAGCCGCTGTTGCAGATACGGTGCGGCAGACAGGTGGTCGGCGTGAGCATGCGTTTCCAGATGCCATGCCACCGTCAAACCGCGTTCACCGACATGGGCCAACACCTTGTCGGCCGACGCCGTTGACGTGCGTCCGGACTTCGCCTCGAAGTCCAGCACGCTGTCGACGATCGCCGCGATGCCGGTGTCTGGGCAGGCGACAACATGGGTTGCGGTGCAGGTGGCCGAGTCGAAAAAGGTCTGGATGCTGGCGGCGGTCATCGATCGGTCTCCGGGATGCTTGCGCTGGGCGTACCGGGCGCGTGCGCGTGCGGAGGGCATGCGCCAGGCTCGACTATTACATAATCAACCACTTATAAAGGATCGACCGATGACCATCGACTGGAATGCATTCACCCCTGCGGCATCGCTGGTCGGCGGCCTGCTCATCGGCCTGGCCTCGGCGATCTACATCCTGGGCAACGGCCGCGTCGCCGGCATCGCCGGCATCGTCGCCAGCCCGCTGCGCGCTGTCTTCGCGGGCGCCAATCTGGGCCCTGAGCGCAGCCGGCTGTTGTTCATCGCCGGGCTGCTGCTGGCGCCCTGGGGGTGGCAGATGTTTGCGCCGCTGCCAGCCATGCGGCTGGATGTCGGCTGGGCCGGTCTGGTCGCTGCCGGGCTGCTGGTGGGTGTCGGCGTGCGCATGGGCAACGGCTGCACCAGCGGCCATGGGGTCTGCGGCTTAAGCCGGTTTTCGCTGCGTTCGCTGGTCAATGTGATGACCTTCATCGGCGCCGGCGCGGCGACGGTGTTTGTACTTCGACACCTGTTCTGAGGAGTCGCCATGAACTCGATCTTTGCACTCGCCAGCGGGCTCATCTTCGGCCTCGGACTGATTGCCGGCGGTATGACCGACCCAGCCAAGGTCAAGGGTTTCCTGGACTTCTTCGGCGCCTGGGACCCCAGCCTCGCGTTGGTCATGGGCGGCGCCATCGCCGTCGGCGTGTTCGCTTTTGCCCGGGCGCAGCGGCAGGCACGGTCATGGACCGGCGCGCCGATCGAACTGCCCGGCAACACCGTCATCGACCGGCGCTTGGTGCTTGGTGGTGCGCTGTTCGGCATTGGCTGGGGCATCGCCGGTTTCTGCCCGGGGCCAGTCATTGTTGCCGCCGCCTCGGGGTCGATCGAGGCCCTGGGTTTTATCGTCGCGATGCTGGCTGGCATGGCCATTCACGACCGCTTCCTGGCGCCACGCTAGAGCACCGCTCAGGCTGCGGCCTTGCTGCGACTCGGCCGCGCCCCGGCATGCATACTGCCGAATCACTGACCTGACGAGACGACGCGCATGGCCTTCATCTACTACGTCACCCAGATTCACCTCGACTTCGGAACCGTCAGCCTGCTGCCCGCCGAATGCACACGTGTCGGCATGAAAAAACCGCTGGTCGTCACCGACGCAGGGGTGCGTGCGGCGGGTGTGCTGGCGCTGGCCACCAGTGCTCTGGGTGACTTCGACCATGCGGTGTTTGATGGCACGCCATCGAACCCGACCGAAGCCGCCGTGCGCGCCGCCACCGCGGCCTACCGCGCCGATGGCTGCGATGGCCTCATCGCCGTTGGCGGTGGCTCGAGCATCGACCTGGCCAAAGGGGTGGCGATCATGGCCACCCACGAAGGCGCACTGAAGACCTACGCGACCATCGAAGGGGGCAGTCCGAAGATCAGCGAACGTGTCGCGCCGCTGATCGCCGTGCCGACCACCGCCGGTACCGGCAGCGAAGTTGCGCGCGGCGCGATCCTGATCGTCGATGACGGCCGCAAGCTCGGTTTTCATTCCTGGCATCTGGTGCCCAAGACCGCGATCCTCGACCCCGCCCTGACGCTCGGCCTGCCGCCGATGCTGACCGCGGCGACCGGCATGGACGCGATCGCGCATTGCATGGAAACCTTCATGGCGCCGGCCGTGAACCCGCCCGCCGACGGCATCGCGCTCGACGGTTTGGCGCGCGGCTGGTCGCACGTCGAGCGCGCCACACGCAACGGCGACGACCGCGACGCTCGCTGGAACATGATGAGCGCGAGCATGCAAGGCGCGATGGCGTTCCAAAAAGGCCTCGGCTGCGTGCACTCGCTCAGCCACAGCCTGGGCGGCGTCAACCCGCGGTTGCACCATGGCACGCTGAACGCGATGTTCCTGCCCGCGGTGCTGAAGTTCAACGCGCCGGCCGAGTCGATCCAGCGCGAGCAGCGCTTGCAGCGTTTGGCGCACGCGATGGGCATCGGCGGTAGTGACGCAAAAGGCACCGAACTTGCCGAAGCGCTGCGCGAGATCAATGCCCGCCTCGGGCTGCCCAGCGGGCTGGCCGCGATGGGCGTCACGCCGGACCTCTTCGAGCGTGTCATCGATGGTGCGATGGCCGACCATTGCCACAAGACCAACCCGCGCATCGCCACGCGCGACGACTACCTCGAGATGCTGTTGGCGTCGATGTAGCCTCGCCAGGCGCCGCTGCTGGACAATCCGGCCCGCGCCACACAACGGCCCGCCACGGCCCGCACGCGACACCCACAGGAGAACTGCAAAGTGCCTCAATCTGCTTTCGCTCTCGCCCGTGCCTTGGCGCCCATCGCCATCGCAACCCTGCTCGCTGCCTGCGCGGCGACTTCGTCGACGCCGCCG
This sequence comes from Betaproteobacteria bacterium, assembly GCA_031419315.1. Taxonomy (GTDB): domain Bacteria; phylum Pseudomonadota; class Gammaproteobacteria; order Burkholderiales; family Burkholderiaceae_C; genus Rubrivivax. The sequence continues at coordinate 3,428 of JANOKR010000370.1, read as the reverse complement.
GCCGATACGGTGCTGCCGCCGAACGCCAATCTGTTGGCACAAGGCATCCCGCCGATCCCGAGCTCGCTGGTCGAGCGGGTGGCGCGCTACACCGACTTCCGCGGCCATAGCTTTGTCGATTGGCACCCCACGCGCAGCGAGATGCTGGTGGCGCACCGCAAGGCCGGCGACAGCGTGTCGCAGATCTACCGCCTCGACAGACCGATGGGCGAGCTGATGCAACTGACCGACGGCGGCGAACGCGTGGCCCGCGCCAGCTACGAGCCGCGCGATGGCCGCTACATCGTCTTTGAGCGCGCCAAGGGCGGCGACGAAGCCAACCAGATCTACCGCCTTGACGTGGCTACGCGCCAGACCACGCTGCTGACCAACCCGGACGAAGCCCATTCGATGGCCGGCTGGCTGCGGCGCTCGTCACAGCTGTTGCTCACCTCGGTGCCGCTGGACCGTACCGCACAGGGAGGCACCCGCGCAACGATCAACACGGCGCTATGGCTGGTCGACCCGGCCCAACCGCAAAACAAGCGGCAGTTGGCCGAACTGCCCGGGCCGGGCTGGTTTGTCGGCGACATTTCAGACGACGAGCGCTGGGTCGCGTTCATCCGCTACCTGTCGGCCAACGAGTCGCAGGTTTGGCTCATCGACATGAACAACGGCGCGCGGCGCCAAGTCTTGCCGGCGCCGGGAGAAAACGTCAAGGCCACGCACTTTGCCGGCGGTTTCTCGAAAGACGGCAAGCGCCTGTTCGTCGTCAGCGATCGTGCCGGCGAGTTCCGCGAAGGCATGTCGCTGGACCTGGCCAGCGGTGCGCTGACGCGCATGACAAGCCACATTCCCTGGGACGTGAGCGGCGCCGCGGCGTCGGACGACGGGCGCTGGCTTGCCGCGCAGATCAACCACGACGGCCGCGACGAGTTGCGTCTGTTCGATGCGCAATCACTGAAGGAGTTGAACGCGCCGGCGCTGCCAGCCGGCGGCATCGACAACAACCTGGCTTTTCACCGCAGCTCACATGGGCTGGCCTATTCTTTGAACAGCACAAAAGGCCCGAGCCAGATCTTTGTGCTCGATCCGGCCAGCGGCCGCAACGTGCAATGGACACGCGCCTACGCGCCGCCTGGCGTCGAACCGTCGGGCTTCGCTGATCAAAGCATCGTGCGCTGGGAGAGCTTCGACGGTCTGATGGTGTCGGGTTTGATGACCCGGCCTCCCGCCCGCTTTGCCGGCAAGCGGCCGGTGATCGTCAGCATCCACGGCGGCCCCGAGGCCCAGGCCACGATGGGTTTCATGGGCCGCTGGAACTACTTCGTGCAGGAGATGGGGATCACGATCATCGAGCCCAACGTGCGCGGCTCGTCGGGCTACGGCAAGACCTTTCTGACCCTGGACAACGGCGCCAAGCGAGAAGATTCGGTGAAGGATGTCGGTGCCCTCTTCGACTGGATCGCCACCCAGCCCGACCTCGATGCTTCGCGTGTGCTGGTTGCCGGCGGCAGCTACGGCGGCTACATGACGTTGGCGGCGGCGGTGCACTACAGCGACCGCATCGTCGGCGGCATTTCGGTTGTCGGGCCGTCCAACTTTGTCAGCTTCCTGACCAATACCGAAAGCTACCGGCGGGACTTGCGCCGCGCGGAGTACGGCGATGAACGCGACCCGCAGATGCGCGCTTTCCTGGAGCGTATTGCGCCACTGAACAACGCCGAGCGAATCAAGAAACCCTTGTTCGTGGTGCAGGGCAGGAACGATCCGCGGGTGCCGTTCACCGAGAGCGAGCAGATCGTCGCCAAGGTGCGCGCCAACGGCCTGCCGGTGTGGTACTTGCGCGGCGAGAACGAAGGCCATGGCTTCGTCCGCAAGGAGAATGCCGATTTCCAGTTCTATGCGACGGTGAAGTTCATCGAGCAGACGCTGATGAAATGAGTTCAAGCGCAGCGGCCTGCTGCGCGGAACCTGCGGCGCCGCAGCCTGTCGCCGATCGCCGCAGCCTGTCGCAACCGGGGTGCGCTGCAAAAGTGCCGCTGTTATGGTGTGCTACATCAGCAACACACTTGGCGGCTGCAAGCCAAAAACGCAATGCAAACCTGGGATCAGACATCGCCGATCTATCGGCAACTGGCCGACCTGCTGGCGCAGGATCTCCTTGACGGCGACCCGCCGGAAGGCGACGCCATGCCGTCGGTTCGGGTGCTGGCCGGCCGCTACATGCTCAACCCGCTGACCGTGAACCGCGCGCTGCAGTCTCTCGGTGACGATGGCCTGCTCGAGGCCCGCCGCGGCATCGGCCTCTACGTCACGGTCGGCGCGCGCGACCGCTTGCTCGTGGCTGAACGGCGCCGTTTTGTCGAAGAAGAATGGCCGCGCCTGCGCGCCCGATTGTCTCGCCTGGGGATCAGCCCGGACCAACTGAACTGGGAGTTGCAGTGATGAGCGAAACGGCAGAATTTCTCGTCGAGGCGCAGGGCGTGAGCTTTCAGTACGGGCGCAAGACCGCGCTCGACAGTGTCAGCTTCAACATCCCCAAGGGGCGTGTCGTCGGCCTGCTCGGGCACAACGGCGCCGGCAAGACGACGCTGATGAAAGCCATGGTCGGCCTGCTGCAAGGCAGCGGAGACTTGAGCGTGCTCGGGCTGAACCCGCGCCGCGATCGGGTCGCGCTGCTGCAATCGGCCTGCTACATCCCCGACGTTGCGACGCTGCCGCGATGGGCCCGCGTCAGCGAACTGATCACGCTGATGCAGGCGCTGCACCCGCGCTTTTCGGCCGACCGCGCCAGGACGCTGCTGCGGCGCACCAGCGTTGGTTTGGCCGACAAGGTGAAGACGCTTTCCAAGGGCATGGTCGTGCAAGCCCACCTGGCCTTGATCGCGTCGATCGACGCGCGGCTGATGATCCTCGACGAGCCCACGCTGGGGCTGGACGTGCTGTCGCGCAAGGCCTTCTACGAAATGCTCATCGACGAGTGGTGCGACGGCGAACGCAGCGTCGTGATCTCGACGCACCAGGTGGAGGAAATCGAAACCCTGGTCTCCGACGTGCTGATGCTCAACGACGGCAAGCTGGTGCTGTCGATGAGCCTCGACGACCTCGATCGCCGCTTCGTCGCGGTCAGCCACGATCCGGCTGCCAACGACCGCGTGATGGCCGCGCACCCGCTGCTGCGCTACCGCGTGCAAGGCGGTCAGGCGGCGCTCTTCGACGGTGAACCGCCGGCTGACATCCAGGCCCTGGGCCCGCGGCTGCGGCCGAGCCTGGTGGACCTGTTTGTCGCACTCACGCGGCGGCCGGAAATCAACCGCACGCAGTTCTAAAAACTTGCCGGAGCAACCCCTTATGAACACTTTTAAAGCGCTGGTTCAGCGCGAATGGCTACAGCACCGTTTTGGCTGGGCAATGGTTTCGATCGCGCCGCTGGTGGTGGCGATGCT
>JANOKR010000369.1:0-6014 GCA_031419315.1 Betaproteobacteria bacterium | reverse complement strand
GCCCGGATGAAGTCGTCGCTGACGTCGTTGGGGTGGATTTCGCAATAGACATGCGCCTCGCGCACCCGCCGCGCGATGAGCTGAGTGACTTGGCTGCCGAAGTCGAGGATCAGGATCTTGTCGTGGGTCATGGCGGTATTGGCGGTCACGGGGGTGATGCGGCTGCGGCGAGCGTCAAGCCGGTTTGATCAACAAGGGGCGGCGGCTGCGGAAGAACCGCGCTGCGAGCAGCACCGCGATCAGTTGCAACGCGGCGCAGGTAAAAAACGGCAAGCCGATCAGCCAGTGGCCGGCCGGCAGATGCGAAACCCAGCGCAGCAGTTCCAGGCCGATCACCGGCGCGAAGACCGCCATCAGGCTGGTGAGCGAAGTCACCGCGCCCATCGTCTGGCCTTGCCGTGTCGGGTCAGCCGCGTTCGAGACGATGCTCTGCATCGCCGCCGATGCAGTGCCGCCGAGCACATTGGCGACGATCACCGCATAAACCATCCAGCTCTCGGTGGACAGGCCCCAGCCGACAAAGGCCAGCGTCGACGAGGTCATGCCGATGACCGCCACGCGCTGCGGCGTGAAGCGCTTCAGCAGCGGCTGCAGCAACACGCCCTGGCCGAGGGCAGAGATCGCGCCCACCGCAAACAGCGACCACCCGACCTGCCCCGGACCCCAGCCAAATTTGAATTTGGTGTAGAGCACCCAGGTCATGTGCAACATGAACTGCGCCATGCCGGTGAGCGCGATCACAAAGATCAACGGGCCGACACCCTTGAGCGCCGCCAGTCCGCGCAGCGATGCGACCGGATTGGCGCGTCGCCACGAAAACGCGCGCCGCTTGTTCAGCGGCAGCGATTCGGGCAGCACGAAGTAGCCGTAACACCAGTTCACCAGCGCCATGCAGCCGGCGGCAACAAAGGGCAGCCGGACGTCGATATCGCCGAGCAAGCCGCCGATCACCGGCCCGAGGATGAAGCCGATGCCGAACATCGCGCCGAGCTGGCCGAACCGCCGCGCGCGGTCTTCGGGCGCGGTGATATCGGCGACATAAGCATTCGCGATCGAGATGTTGCTTTGCATCGCGCCGGAGAACAGGCGCACCACGACGAGCATCCACAACGCGGTGGCCATCGCGGTGACAAAAAAGCTCATCGCCAGGCCGGCAAAACCGATCAACAACACCGGCCGGCGGCCGTAGCGGTCGGACAGCGCACCGAGCACTGGCGAGCCGACAAACTGGGCGACGCCAAATGCGAGCACGACCATCATGAAGGCCAGCGTCTGCTCGTCGTTCGAGCCCGTGAAACTGCCGACGATATGCGGCAGCACCGGCAACATGAGCCCGATCGAGACCATGTCGATCAGGACCACGACCATGATGAAGGGCATCGCTGCGGTGCGGCCCGTGAAGCCACCTGCGGGCGTGGTCGGCGGCAATTTCACGCCCGGCTCGCCCAGCACTTATTCGGCACGGTAGTTCGGTGCTTCCTTGGTGATCTGCACATCGTGCACATGGCTCTCGCGGATGCCGGCCGACGTGATCTCGACAAATTCGGCGCGGGCCTGCATCTCGTCGATGCTGGTGCAACCGCAGTAGTGCATCGACGCGCGCAAGCCGCCGGCCATCTGGAACACGATATTCACCACCGAGCCCTTGTAGGGCACCTGACCTTCGATGCCTTCAGGCACGAGCTTGGCGGTATTCGGGTTCTGCGTCGCATCGTCCTGGAAATAGCGGTCGGCGCTGCCCTGCGCCATCGCGCCCATCGAGCCCATGCCGCGATAACTCTTGTAGGTGCGGCCCTGGTAGAGGATCGTCTCGCCGGGGGCCTCTTCGGTGCCGGCAAACATGCCGCCCATCATCACCGTGCTCGCGCCGGCAGCGATCGCCTTGGCGATATCGCCCGAGTAGCGGATGCCACCGTCGGCGATGAGTGGCACGCCGCTGCCGCGCAAGGCGGTCGCGACATTGTCGATCGCGGTGACCTGCGGCACGCCGACACCGGCGACGATGCGCGTGGTGCAGATCGACCCCGGCCCGATGCCGACCTTGACCGCATCGGCACCGGCTTCGACCAGCGCGATGGCCGCGGCACCGGTGGCGATATTGCCGCCAATGACGTCGACCTGCGGGTAGTTGCGTTTGACCCAGCGCACCCGTTCGATGACCCCCTGGCTGTGGCCATGCGCGGTATCGACGACGAGCACGTCAACACCGGCCTTGACAAGCAGCTCGACACGCTCTTCGGTGCCTTCGGCAACACCCACCGCGGCGCCGACACGCAGCTTGCCTTGACCATCGCGTGCGGCGCTAGGGAAGTTGGTCTGCTTGGTGATGTCTTTCACCGTCATCAGCCCGCGCAACTCGAAGCTGTCGGTGACGACCAGAACACGCTCGAGCTTGTGCCGATGCATCAGCGCCTTGCCTTCGTCGAGCGAGGCGCCGTCGCGGACCCAGACCAGCCGTTCGCGCGGGGTCATGATCTCGCGCACGGGGGCGTCCAGGCGGGTTTCGAAACGCAGGTCGCGGTTGGTCACGATGCCGACCACGGTCTTCCCTTCAAGCACCGGGAAACCAGAGACACCATGCTGGCGCGACAAGCCCATCACATGGCGCACGGTCACGTCGGGGGTCACCGTGATCGGGTCGCGCAGCACACCGGATTCGTAGCGCTTGACACGCGCCACTTCAGCCGCCTGCGCTTTGGCGCTCATATTCTTGTGCACGATGCCGATGCCGCCCTCTTGGGCGATGGCGATCGCCAGGCGGGCTTCGGTCACGGTGTCCATCGCCGCAGAAACCAGCGGCAGGTTCAGCGTGATGTTGCGCGAAAGGCGGGTCGAGAGGCTGGTGTCGCGTGGCAACACCTGGGAGAACGCGGGCACCAACAACACATCGTCGAAGGTGAGCGCTTTGCCTAGAAGGCGCATGAGGAATAGCTCCAGACGCAAAAGTGAATTATACGGATCGGCCGGCGACCGCCTGCACGAGCTGACGACTGGTGACCTCTCGTGACCTCTCGTGAACGATTGCACGCGCGTCGGCACAGGTCGAACCACTACACTTGCAGGGATGCGCCGCACCACCTGCCCCGCCCCCGCCTGCCTGGCCCGCCACCCGCTGCGTCAACGTTCGATCTGGGTCTCGCTGCTGCTCGTCGGCGCAGCGCTCTGGCTGGTCTCGCCGAATGCTCACGCGCAATGGAAATGGCGCGACAAAAACGGCCAGATCACGGCCAGCGACCTGCCGCCACCGCGCGACGTGGCCGACAAAGATATCCTGCAAAAACCCGAGGTTGCTGTGCGCCGCCCGCCACCGGCGGCACCGGCGGCACCGGCGTCTGGCGCCACCGCGGCGCAGGTTGCCAAGGCGCCACTGCTCGACCCCGAACTCGAAAAGCGCAAGAAGGCCACCGAAGCCGAACAAGGCGCCAAGGCCAAGGCCGAAGAAGAACGCGTTGCCGCCACACGCCGCGAAAACTGCGGCCGCGCGCGCAGCCACCTGACGACGATGGAAAGTGGCCAGCGCGTGACGCGCACTAACGACAAGGGCGAGCGCGAGTTTCTCGACGACAACGCACGCGCCACGGAAGTGCGCCGCGCGCGCGAGGTCATCGCCACCGATTGCCGCTAGGCGCTGCCGCCTCGATCGCTGTCAACGGCCCGCCGCGCTGCGGCTTTTTTTTCGGCCGGCGCGCGCTGTTTGTAGCGCTGCCGGCGCGCCTCTTTGGGGTCACATTGCAGCGGCCGGTAGACCTCGACCCGGTCCATCGCCCGCAGGCCAAAATCCAGCGCCTGGCGCCGGCCCCAGACGCCCAGGCTCAAACTTTCAAGCACCAGCCCATGGCGGGCGAGCAAGCCGCTGGCGTGCAGCGCATCGGCCACGCTGCTGCCTTCGGGCAACGTGAGCAGCACCTGATCGACCTGCCCCGGCGCCGGGCAATACAGCACCTCGACGTTGATCATCGCGGGCCGTAGACCGACTCGGCGCGCTGCACGAAGGAGTCGACCAGGGTATTGGCGACGCGGTCGAAGACCGGGCTGACCACGGCCTCGAGCGCCGGGCTGGCGAAGGCATAACGCAGGTCGAGTTCGACCTTGCAGGCGGCACGGTCGACCTTTGGTTTGCCGATCGACTTGAACAGCCAGTCGCCTTCGAGCAAGGAGAAAGGGCCGTCGACAAGGCGCACGACCACCGCCTTGGCAGCGTGATGTTCGTTGCGGGTGGTGAAGCTGTGGCGAACACCGGCGTAGGCCAGCCCGAGGCGGGCGGTGACGCCGCCGTCATGCTGCTCGAGCACTTCAGCGCGATCGCACCAGGGCAGGAACTGCGGATAGTCGGGAATCGCGGTCACGAGGTCGTACATCTCGCGGGCCGAGTACCACAGCAGAACGGACTTGCGCACATGCTTCATACAATCAGCCCGATTGTAGGCAAGGCATCCATGTCCCATACGGCGACCCCGCACATCGCAGAAAACCGCCGCGCGCGGTACGAGTACCACATCGAAGAGCAGTTCGAGGCCGGCGTCGTGCTCGACGGCTGGGAGGTCAAGTCGCTGCGCGCAGGCCAGGTGCAGTTGACCGACGGTTATGTGCTGATCCGCAACGGCGAGCTGTTTCTGATCGGCTGCCGAATCAATGCGCTGCGCGATGCGTCAACCCATGTCTCGCCGCAGGCCGACCGCACGAAGAAGCTGCTCATGCACAAGGAGCAGATCAAGCGCCTGGTCGGCAAGGTCGAGCAAAAGGGTTTCACCATCGTGCCACTGAACCTGCATTTCAAAGGCGGGCGGGTCAAGGTCGAGATTGCCTTGGTCAAGGGCAAGGCCGAACACGACAAGCGCAATACCGAGAAGCAGCGCGATTGGGACCGGGAACGTGGCCGCCTGATGAGACATAAAGTCTCATCAGCGCCGAAGGCCTGAACGGCAAAGCCGTTCAAGGCCAGGTCGCGCGCAGCGCAAGGTGGCCGCCTGATGAGACACAAAGTTTCATCAGCGCCGAAGGCGTGAGCGGCGCAGCCGGGATCGGGGTGGAGGGGGCGGTGGGTGTGGCTGGCTGACCGGACGCATCGATCAGTTTCGATTAGCGGGGCGGCGCCAAGCCCGCTTCCCGCAGAACTGGCGTCGGTGTGGCCTGGCGAAGTCGTCGCATCCCGACGCGCCGGTCCCTCACCGCCGATTTCAACGAATCAGCGGGCTAAATCGTGCGGCCGCCGTCGACCGGTAGCTCGACCCCGGTGATGAAGCGCGCCGCGTCGCTGGCGAGGTAGAGCGTGGCCTGCGCCACGTCTTCTGGCGTGGACATGCGGCCGAGCGGGATGCCGTCGACGACCTTGGCGCTCGCCTCGGGGGTGTCAGCGGTGCCGAGTAACTGCTCGATCAGGCCGGTCGCGCCCATCACCGGGCAGACCGCGTTGACGCGGATGTTGTCGGGGCCGAGTTCGGCGGCCATCGACTTCGACAACACATTGACCGCGCCCTTGCTGGCGTTGTACCAACTCAAGCCTGGCCGCGGCCGGATACCGGCGGTCGAGCCGATGTTGATGATCACGCCGCCGCTCTTGCCCCCGCTGCGCTGGCGCATCAGCGGCAGCACCGCCTGCGTCATGTGGTAGATCGACTTGACGTTGACGGCGAAGACGCGGTCGAAGGTCGCCTCGTCCGTCTCGAGCATCGGCTGGTTCTTGTGCGTGGTGCCAGCGTTGTTGACGACGATGTCGGGTGCGCCGAAGGTCTCGACGCAGGCGAGCACCGCGGCGTCGATGTCGGCGCGCTTCGAGACATCGCAGCGCACTGCGCGCGCATTGTCGGCGCCAAGCGAGGCGGCCACGGTCTGCGCCTTGTCGCCATCGAGGTCGGCGATCAGCACCTTGGCGCCCTCGGCGACAAACAGCCGCGCGATGCCTTCGCCGAAGCCGCCGGCCGCGCCGGTGACGATGGCGACCTTGCCTTGCAACTGGTTCATGGCCAGATTACCGGTGTTTCGACCGAGATGATCGGCTCGATCTCGCCGGCGAA
>JANOKR010000368.1:0-4210 GCA_031419315.1 Betaproteobacteria bacterium | reverse complement strand
GTCGAACTCGGCAAACAGGTCCGCCGGCATCTTGCCCAGCGTATTGACCAGCACATTCAACCGGCCGCGATGCGCCATGCCGATGACAATTTCCTGCACCCCCTTGGCGCCGGCACGCTGCACGAGATCGTCGATCGAGGCGATAAAGCTCTCGCCGCCTTCGAGCGAAAACCGCTTCTGGCCGACGTACTTGGTGTGCAGATAACGCTCCAGGCCTTCGGCCGCGGTGAGGCGGTCGAGGATGTGTTTTTTCTCCGCCGTGCTGAAGCTCGGTTTGCTGCGGATCGCTTCCAGGCGCTCCTGCCACCAGCGCTTTTCGCCAGGGTCGGTGCAATGCATGAACTCCGCACCGACCGAGCCGCAATAGGTCTCGCGCAGCGCCTGCACGATTTCGCGCAGAGTCATGTTTTCGGCCTTGCCGAAATAAGTATTCCCGGCCGAAAAAGTGATGTCCATGTCACTTTCGGTGAGGTCGTAAAAGACCGGCTCGAGCTCGGGGATCTTCGGCCGCTCGGTACGCTTGAGCGGGTCGAGGTCGGCCCAGCGGCTACCCAGAAAGCGGTAAGCCGCGATCAGGCTCTGCACATGCACCTGCTTGCGCGCCACCGCCAAGTCGGCCTCGCTGGCCTTGAGCGCGAAAGCATTCGCCTTGGCCCGCTGGGCGAAGGATTCGACGACCGGCGCATGCGCCACGTCGCGGCCTTCGCCGCCGTCGGCGGCCGGCACATGCTGGAGATTGTCGAAATAGGTGCGCCAGTTGTCGGGCACGCTGCCGGGGTTGTCGAGATAGGCCTCGTACAAGTCCTCGACATAAGGGGCGTTGCCCCCGAACAGGTACGAGTTGGACCTCGTCTGCTGCATCATCTGGCGCTCACCTTTGCGCCGGTCTGCGGCGCTTGCGATGGGTTGAAACAAACCTTCCGCGTCCCCGGCTTCACCGGGCAAGCGGACTAGCGATCCACCTTGCTGCTACCGGCAACCAAGGCCAGCGTGCAAGGGGACGAGGAAGGACCTCGTTGAAACGGGGCGACTCTAGCACCGGCGACTGACGCCAATCGGCCGAGTAAGGGCTGGTTTTGCCGCTTCGGGCGTCCTGCCGGTAGCGTCATTCGGGCAAGCCCTCTGGCCCGCCAGCGCCCAGGGCGCCGATGATCACGCTTTTCACTGGCCCCCAAGGGACACCCCATCATGCATTTCAAACCCCTGCTCGCCGCGGCTGCCGCCGTGGCCCTGATAACAAGCGTGCCGCTCGCGGCCCAAGCCCAAGGCGTGACCCTGCGCTGGGCGGCGCAGAACGACATCCTCACGCTCGACCCACATTCGCAAAACCACGCCACCACGAATGCGATCCTGCAGCACAGCTACGAAGGCCTGACGCGCTACAACGCCAAATACGAACCCGAACCGGCGCTGGCCACCAAGTGGACCTACATCTCGCCGACGCAGGTGCGCTTTGACCTGCGCCGGAATGTCAAATTCCACGACGGCTCGCCGTTCACCGCCGACGACGTGCTCTTTTCCTTCGGCCGCATCAAGCAGCCGCAAGGCACGATGAGCATCTACGTCACCGGCATCGGCGAGATCAAGAAGATCGACGACCACACGGTGGACTTCATGCTCACCGGCGCCAGCCCGATCCTGCTGCGCAACATCGGTGACTTCTTCATCATGAGCAAGATCTGGGCGGAGAAGAACAAAACCGCCAATGTGCAGGACTACAAAAACAAGGAAGACAACTTCGCCTCGCGCAATGTCAACGGCACCGGCGGCTACAAGATCACCGGCTGGCAGCCCGACCAGCGCATCACGATGACGATCAACCGCGACTGGTGGGACAAGCCGATGGGCAACGTCACCGATGTCGTCTACACCCCGATCAAGAGCGACCCGACCCGCGTCGCCGCGCTGCTGTCGGGTGATGTCGACATGGTCACCGACCTGCCCACGCAAGACGTTGCGCGACTGCGCCAGGACAGCAAGCTGGCGATCCTTGACGGCCACGAGGTGCGCACGATCTTCGTCGCGCTGGACCAGTTCAGCCCCGAGCTGAAGTACTCCGATGTGAAGGGCAAAAATCCGTTCAAGGACAAACGGGTGCGCGAGGCGTTGAACCTGGCTATCGACCGCGAGTCGATCAAGCGCAATACGATGCGCGGGCTGTCGCTGCCGGCCGGCATCATGGTCGCGCCCGGGGTCAACGGCAATACGCCGGATATCGATCAGCCGCTGAAACCCGATGCCGACAAAGCCAAGCGCCTGCTCGCCGAGGCGGGTTATCCCAACGGCTTTGAGTTCCAGCTCAACTGCCCGAACAACCGCTACGTCAACGACGAAGAAATCTGCCAGAACCTGGTTGCGATGTGGGCACGCATCGGCATCAAGACCAAGCTTTTTGCCGAAGGCATGGCGACCTTCATCCAGAAGGTGCAGAACTTCGACTCGTCGGCCTACCTGCTGGGCTGGGGCGTGGCGACCTACGACGCGCAGTACACGCTGCAATCGCTGGTGCGCACACGCACCGCTGGCGCCGACGGCAATTTCAACTTCGGCCGCATCAGCGATGCCAAGGTCGACCAGCTCGTCGATGCGATGAAAACCGAGACCGATGTCGTCAAGCGCAACGCACTCATCCGCGAAGCACTCGTGCGCACCCGCGACGAATTTCTCTACGTGCCGCTGCACCACCAGCTTCGGCCGTGGGCGATGAAAAAGGGCGTCGAGACGATCCACGCTTCGGACGACCGGCCGAAGGCGCGTTTCACGAGCATCAAGTAGGCTCGCTCCTCGCTTCTCGCTCCTCGCGCCTCGCGCCTCGCGCCTCGCGGCAGCATCGGCCGCACGCAAAAAAGCCGCCTCCGGGCGGCTTTTTTTTTGGCCGGTCGATGTTCTGGCTGATCAGCGCTGCAGCCGGTCGTGCACCACCGCGCCGCCCTGCATCAGCAGCCGGATGCCGGCCTCAGGCTTGAGCCACATCTCGACGCTGGCCGTCGGGTCGCCATCGACGAGCAGCAGATCGGCCAACGCACCCGCCGCGAGCACGCCGATCTGGCCTTCGGCGCGCAGCAGCCGGGCGGCCGTAGCCGTCGCACTCTGCAAAATTTCCGCCGCTGTCTGCGCAGCCAGGCGCAGCGAAAACTCTTCGTTCTGGCGGCCATGCATGCTGCCCAGCAGGTCGGTGCCAAAGACGATCGGGATGCCCGCGGCGCGTGCGATGTGGATCGCCTCGATGCCACGGTGGCGCACCCGCTCGAGCTTTTCCAGCATCGACGGCGACCAGCCCAGCCGCGCGCCTTCGTCGGCCAGCGCGGCGTAAGTGGCCAGTGTCGGCACGAGGAAGGCGCCCTCTTCTTTCATCACCCGCGCGCTGTCTTCGTCGAGCAGGTTGCCATGTTCGATCGAGCGCACGCCGCAGCGCACCGCACGGGTGATCGAGCGCGGCGAATAGGCATGCGCCATCACATACAGGTTGGCGGCATCGGCTTCTTCGCAGATCGCGGTCAGTTCGCCGATCGAGTACTGCGTGCCGTCGATCGGGTCGGTGGGGCTGGCCACACCGCCGCCGGCCATGATCTTGATCTGGTTGGCGCCATTGCGCACCTGCTCGCGCACCGCGCGTCGGACCTCGGCGTCGCCGTCGGCGATGGCGCCAAACAGCCCCAGGCCGGCGCAGGTGCAGACCATGTCCTGCACGCCCTGCGGGCGGATATCGGCATGGCCGCCGGTCTGTGTCAGCGGGTGCGCGGCGATGTGCAAACGCGGGCCGGCAAAGAGGCCGCGGCGCACCGCTTCTTGCAGCCCGAAGTCGGCACCCGCAGCGTCGCGCACGGTCGTGAAGCCGCGCGCCAGCATGCCTTCGAGAATCGGCTTGCATTGCGCGGTGATCAGCGACGGCGGTTGCGCCGCGAGGCGCCAGACATCGTGCGTGACCGCCATCACATGCACATGCGCGTCGATGAGCCCCGGCACCGCGACGCGCCCACCGCCGTCGATAACCAACCCGTCGCCGGCGTCACGCGGCTCGGGTGTGATTTCGACGATGCGATCAGCCTCGATGACGATCGTCGAGCGTGCGCCCAGCGTGGCCCGCTGGCTGTCGAACGGGATCACGTTGGTGATGAAGGTGCGGCGGGTCATCGGGGCTCTCCTCAAAGGCTACTGCGGGCTATACGGCGGGCAACGCTGGCAGGCTACCGCAGGAGACTGCGCCTGA
>JANOKR010000367.1:0-16111 GCA_031419315.1 Betaproteobacteria bacterium | reverse complement strand
CGGATCTTCAGGTCGGCAAGGGTCGCCGGCAGCGGCTGGTTCGGCCGGTTCATCCACCAGACGTTGTCGCCGCTCGCATCGACCAGCTTGAACTGCAAATCATTTGTCGCGCCGCTACCCTTGAGCCTTGCGACGAGGTCGAAGCGCTCGGGCCAGCGCATCGGCAGCGCGCGCCGCATGACGGCATAACCGGAGACGCCGGCGAAGTCGTAGTCCAGGCACAGGCTGCCATCAGGCGCGACGCGCGTGCTGGCGCGCACCTGGTCGGACGCCGAGGCTTGCCATGCCGTGGCATCGCGGAAGTCGTCGAGCACTTCGTGGCGCAGCGGCGTGTTTTGAGGGACAGGCTGCGCCGTCGCCGCGGTGCACGCCAGCAACGCCAGCAACGCAAACACGGCCTTCATTGTTTGACGCCGCCCATCAGCAGCCCCTGCATGTAGTGGCGCTGCAGCGTGAGGAACAACAACAGCACCGGCAGCACGGTGATCACGGCGCCGGCCATCATCAGCTCGCTGTCCTGCACATGCTCACGCGACAGCGAAGCGAGTGCCACCGGCAGCGTGTACATCTCACCATCGGTGAGCACGATCAGCGGCCACATGAAGTCGTTCCAGCTGCCCAGGAATGCAAATACCGCCAGCGTCACCAGCACCGGCTTGAGCACGGGCAGCACGATCGAGAAGAAGGTGCGGAATTCGCCCGCGCCGTCCATCCGCGCAGCCTCGATCAACTCGTCCGGGATGCCGCGGGCGTATTGCCGGACCAGAAAAATGCCGAAGATGCCGGCCAGTCCGGGCACCAGCACGCCCGCCCAGGTGTTGACCAGGCCCATGCCCTTGAGCATCAGGAACAGCGGCAGCATCGCCACCTGGCCGGGAATCACCAGCGCAGCGATGAGCAGCGCGAAAATCTTGTCGCGGCCGGCGAAACGCAGCTTGGCGAAGGCGTAGCCGGCCAGAGTGTTGAAGAAAGTGGATATCAACGTCACCGCCAGCGCCAGCCCGAGGCTGTTGACAAAAGCACGGCCGATGCCACCCTGCGCAAGCAACTGGCGATAGTGAACCAGCGTCGGCTCCTTCGGCCACAGCGGCGGCGGCAAGGTGCTGGCCGCACCGGCGGGCATGAAGGAGACCGCAACCATCCAGACCAGTGGAAAGATCGCCAGCGACGCGGCCAGCAGCAACAGGCCGTTGACCAGCAGCCCGGCGAGCCTGCGGTTCATGCGGCCCGCCCGGCGCCAAGGTTCCTGGTCACACGCTGACTGAGCCACATCAAGCCCTTGGTCGCAGCAACGATGATGACAAACAGCACAAAGGCCACGGCCGACGCGGTGCCCAGGTTCCACCACTTGAAGCCCTCTTCGTACATCAGGTAGAGCACGCTGACCGTGCTCTGCAACGGGCCACCCTGCGTCATCACGTAAGGCTCGGCGAAGAGCTGGAAGTAGCCGGCGATGGTCAGGATATTCACCATCAGCAGTGTCGGCGCGAGCGAGGGCAGCGTGATGTGGCGGAACTGCGCCCAGGCGCCTGCGCTGTCCAGCCGCGCGGCTTCGTACAGGTCTTCCGGAATCGCCTGCAGCGCGGCCATGAAGATGATCATGTTGCCGCCGAAGTTCTTCCAGACTGCAAACAGGATGATGGTCGGCATCGCCCACTGCGGGTCGCCCAGCCAGTCGATCGGGTCCAGCCCCAGGCCCAGCAGCGCGTGGTTGACGAGCCCGTACTTGACATGGAAAAGGTAGCGCCAGATCACGGCCACGGCGACCAGCGTGGTCACCACTGGCGCGAACAGCGCCGTGCGGAACAGCGGCTTGAAGCGCGCCAGCCGGCTTTGCAGCAGCACCGCGCAGCCCAGCGAGACGGCAATCGACAGCGGCACGCCGACGACCACGAAGTACGCGGTATTAACCAGCGCTTTCCAGAACAGCGGCAGCTGCAGCACGCCCAGGTAGTTGTCCAAGCCGACGAAGCGTAGGTTGCGCAGGTCGGCGAGCGCGTAGATGTCGAAGTCGGTCAGGCTCAGGCCGAGCCCGGCGATCACCGGCAGCGCAAAAAACAGCGCGATGACGACCAGCGCCGGCGCGACGAAACCCCAGGCCGCCAGTGAGTGGCGTGCGCTCGCCATGCCGGTCAACCGGTTGCCGCGCGCGGCGCGCGGTCGAGCATCCAGCGGCGTTTTTCGAGGATCACATCGACCCGCTGATCGAGCGCGCGCACGGTGGCGTCGATGCCCGTCTTCTCATACGCCGCACGCGCGGCGGCGAGTTGCATCGCTTCGGCAATGCGCTCCCATTCGGGCACGGCCGGCGCGGGGCGCACCCGCTCGAGCTGCTCGGCGAAGGCCTTGGCGTGCGGGTCTTCGGCCAGCGAGCGGCCCCCAACGAGCGGCAGCGCCCAGGCGCTGCGGCGCGGCGGCAGGTTGCCGGTCAGGCGGTAGAACTGCTGCTGCACGGGTGGGCGGGTAAGGTATTCGATCAGTTTCCATGCCAGCGGCTTGACACGCGAGCGCTTGAACAGCACCAGGCTCGCGCCGCCGGCAATCGAGGCGCCCGGGCCGTGTGGTCCAGGCAATGGCGCGGTGGCCCAGCTCGACTGCAACTCGGCCGGCAAACGGCGTTTGAACTCGCCGATATTCCAGGGCCCCGAGATATAGAACGCAAACGTGCCGCGGCCAAATTCCTGCCACAGGTTGGCGACCCGGTTGTTGTCGATGCCGGGAGCGAAGCCGCGTTCGAACATCTGCAGGTAGAACTTCAGCGCATTGCGAAAGCCCTCGCCCGAGAAATTGCCACGCCGGCCGCCGTCGCGTAGCAACTCGTCGCCCTGTTGCAGCGCGAGTGCGAGCAGCGGCTCGAACTCGTTGGTCGGCAGCAGGATCGGCGTGGCCACCGGCCCGGCCTTCAGTGCCGCCAGGCATCGCTGCCACTCGGCCCAGTCGGTGGGGGGCTGCGCAAAACCCACGCTTGCCAGCAGGTCGCGGCGCACGAACATCAGCCGCGTATCGACGTACCAGGGTACGCCCACGGCGACGCCGTCGACGCGGTTCGTCTGCCAGATGCCGGCGAAGTGGTCGTCGGCGCGGATCGACGGCGTGCCATCGAGCAGCGGCTGCAAGGGCTCGATCGCACCGAGGGCGGCCATCTCCGGCAGCCAGGTATTGCCCATCTGCGCCATGTCGGGTGTGGCATCGCCGGCAAAGGCAGTCAGCAGCTTTTCGTGCGCGGCGCTCCACGGCAACTGTTCGACGCGCACGCGCACGCCGGGGTTCTCGCGCTCGAAGCCGGCCACCATTTCGGCCGCCACCTCGCCTTCGCGGCCCATCGCCCAGAAGCGGATCGTGCGGTCGTCGTGGCGCGTGCACGCACCTGCACCCGCAGCCGCGCCGAGCGCCGTCGCAGCGCCGAGCCAGTTGCGACGTGTCCAGTGCATGGCAGGGCGCATGGCATGGCGCATGGCACGACCCATGGCATTAGGCCGCGACGGGCCGCTCCAGCGCGCGACCCGGCCTCTGCGCGGGCGATGTCGATGGAGCGTAAGTGGTGCTGGGCTGCTCGAGCCAGCCACCAGTGAATCCGGCGCGCCGCAGGCCGCGCCTGAGATGGGCATTGCCGCGCATCACCTTCCAGACCAGCTCGCCGCGGTGGTTGGCCAACATCGCCAGCAGCGGCCCGACCTCGATGCCGAGGTAGTCGGTATCGACCCAGCCCACGCCGGCTGCGATGCGCCCATGCGTGAGCTTGACGTCGGTGAAGGTGAAGCTCGGGTTGAAGGCGAAGAAGCCGTAGCGGCCGTAGATCTGCGCGCCGTAGCGCTCGCGCATCGCGGCGATGGCCGGCACCGCGACCTCGGGCGCGAAGGGCACCGACGAGCCTGCGGCGTAGGGCGCGATGGTGCCGTCGTCGTGGTTCTGTGCGCCGCCCATGCCGCGCCCGGCGTAGCTGATGAAGCGGCGCAGCTTGCCGCCGAATGGGCGCTCGATGTCGGCCGGGCCGTCGCAGGCGGTCACGCCCCAGACGTCGCGGCCATAACCGGCCCAGCCCTCGGGGTTGGCGAGTGCATAGGCCTGCTGCGCATAGGTGGCGCGGCGCGAGTTCTCGAAATAGTCCAGGCCGCGTCGTCGCATATAGTCGTCTTGCAGCGCGCGGAAATCGACCCAGCAATGGGTGAACTGGTGGCCGAACAGCGGCGGGAATCGCAGGTGCGGCTGGCCGTAGTCGGTGCCCCAACTGAGCCGGTCGTAGGTGCTGGTCCAGGCGTCCCACGCGGCCGGCTCGACCGCAAAGGTCGGTGATCCGAGCGCGAGCAGGTAGACGAGCATCGCCTCGTTGTAGCCCTTCCAGTCGTTCGCGATGAAACCGGTCTCGGGGTGCCAGCCGTGGCCGATCGACGGCGCGCGCACCTGCGCCCAGCGCCAATCGACGCGGGCGTAGATTTCGTCGGCCAGGGCGCGGATTTGCGTCTCAGGGATGTCGGTGCCGTCGAAGAAGCTCTGGCAATGCAAGGCGCCGGCCAGCAGCAATGCGGTATCGACCGTGGACAGTTCGGTATCGCCGAAGCGCGCGCCCGTCTTCATATCGAGGAAGTGATAGAAAAAGCCCTTGTAGCCGGCCATGCCGGCGGCCTGCGGGCCTTGTGGAGCGGCGCGGAAAAAACGCAGCGTGGTCAGTACACGCTGGCCTGCCTGTTCGCGCGTGATCCAGCCACGCGCCACGCCGATCGGGTAGGCGCTCAGCGCAAATCCGACCGCGGCGATGCTGGCAAACGACGGTGTCGGCCAACGGTCGGGCGCCAGGCCCGTCGCCGCATCGGTGGTCTCCCAGAAGAAGCGAAAGCTGCGCCGCTCGAGGTCGTCGAGAAGTGCCGTGGTCTCGATCGGCGCCAGGCCCGCGCCGAGTGGCGCGGTCTCGGTCGTCGGCGCTGAAGACTGACAGCCGACACCGAACCTGCCAAGCGCCAGCGCGCCGGCCAGGGCCAGGAGCCGGCGCCGTTGGAGGTCTAGGATCGGAGGCAAGTCCATGGTTGGCAGGCGGCGGCCCGGCGCTGCTGGCGGGCGTTGGATGGGCGGTGGATGGGCAGTGAGCGGGCAGCGAAGGGGCACAGCGTCGCGCGCTCGCGCCACGCCGTGCTCCGGGTTCAGCGTGTGTCGATCAGAACCTGTAGCCCATCGTCAGGCGGAACGTGCGCGTGTCGCCGCGAATGCTGTTCGGCTTGCCGAGATTGAGGTTGTCGCCGCCGACCGCGTTGGCCGGGTTGCCCGGCGTGACCGGACCACCACCCCAGTCGTCCAAGCCACCGTAGTTGGCGGTGTTGAACAGGTTCAGAATGTCCCCGCGGAGCGAGAACTTGCTGCCGAAGACGTTGACTTCCTTGGCAACAGCCACATCGACCTGGACAAAGCCCGGCGCATCGCCTTCGACAAAGACGCCCTTGTCCCAACCAGCAGCGAAGCTATGGACTTTGCGCGGCTCCCCGCTGGCCCAGGTGGCCTTGCCCGACAAGGTCAAGCCCCAGGGCAGCAGGTTGTCAGCCACGCCGGCGGCAACCAGGCGATGTTTGTCTACCAGCCTAGAGCGGTTCCATCCCCGCACGCCGGGCCGGCCGTAGGTCCAGTCGAAGAGGTCGTTGTTCCAGTCGTTGTGAGTGGTCTTGGCGTCGCTGTAGGTGTAGGCAAAGTGGGCCGACCAGCCTGAACCGCGCGTATAGGGCTTCTCCAGCTTGGCGAACAGCGAGTTGGTTTTTGTCTCGCCGACGAAGTCGCCCAGGATCAGCGTGCCGTAGCCGTTTGGGCCACCCCACAGCGGGTTCCATGGCTCTTGGGTGGCATAACCCCCATTGGCGTCGCGGTTTCCGCCGAACCAGATGAACTGGTTCTTCGCATGCACCTGGCTAACCGCAACCTCGCCGTTCCACTCGCCAATCGCTTGCCGGAAACCCAGCGACAACTGGTTCGCATACGGCATCTTGAAGTCGTTCCTGATGAGCCAGATTTCACCGCCCGACTGGGCGTTCTTCTGCAGTTCGTCGAGCGCGTGGTTGGCCATCGCGCGGTCGTACGAACGGCCCCAGCCACCAAAGACTACCGAGCTGCGGTCGCCAAACAGGTCGAACGACGCCCCCACCCGGGGCGCGAGGGCGCCGGCAAAGGCCTTGCGCGAGTTGCCGGTGCTGATGTAGTCGTCGATCATGACGCCGCCCTTGGCCAGCGACTGGGCATAGGTCTGGCCCGCTGGCGGCGTGATTCCCCAGCGTGGCCCGTCGAGCGCCTTGAGCGCGGCCACGCGGTCGGCCGGCGTGACGTAGCTGTTGTTCAGCATGTTCGTCTCGTAGTCGTAGCGCAGGCCGAGGTTGAGCTCGAGTTGTTTCGTTAACGCCCAGTCGTCCTGTATGAACAGTCCGATCTGGTTGTTCTTGAACGCGGCGGTGGCGCCGGGAATCGCCTTCGTGATCCTGCACTCGTCGCTGTTGAGACCGGCGTTGATGACGTTGGTGCCGGTGCACAGGCCGCCGCTGTAGTAGGGCTGACCGGTGACGGTATCGACCAGCACCTCGACCCTGTCGACACCAAACGCGGTGCCCGAGAGCTCGTACTTCATGGCCTTGAGCTTCACACCACCTTTGACGACGTGGCCCCTGAGCCCGCTGTAGGTCATCTCTTCGGAGAGGGTGAATCCTTTCTGGGCGCGGTTCTGCGCGTCCGGCGAGCCGCCGGTGAAGAGCACGTCCTGCGAAGCGTTGATACTCTGCGGCGCAGCGGTCGAAACCTTGTAGATAACGAACGGCGCCGCGTTGTTCGATTTCGGATTCCAGGTGTAGTCCTCATAGCCCACACGAGCCTCGCTGAGCCAGGCACCGCGCGCCCACTCGTGCTTGAGGTCCAGCCGGGTCTCGTCATTGCTGCGCGTCTTGTCGTTGCCGGGCGCGCTCAGGTCGCGGTTCTCGGCGAGATGGTCGGCCTCACGGCGTATGCGCAGGCTGGCGCTGACCCGGTTGTCGTCATTGAGCTGTGCGTCGATCTTGCCGAACAGCAAGTGCTCGCGGAACGTATCGACCCGGCTGCCCTTGGCCGCGATCAGCGAGGGCACGATACCCAAGCTCGCGGGCAGCTTGTCGAGTTCGCGCGGCACGACCTGCCGCGAGTCATCGATATTCTTGCCGTCGTAGGCGAAAAAGAAGTGAGTCTGGTCCTGCTTGATCGGCCCGCCGACGCTGAACCCGAACTCCTTCTTCGACGATGGTGGCAACGGCACACCCTGCGCCACGCGTTCCTTTTCAAACTCCGATTTGGCGCGCCAGTTGGTACCGGTACGGTCGATATAGGCCTCGCCGTGGAACTCGTTGGCGCCCGACTTGGTGATCGCGGTGATGGCCGCGCTGCTGACCTGGTCGAACTCGGCCTTGTAGTTCTGCGTCAGCACCTTGTACTCGGCGATCGCGGATTGCGGGAACGGGTTGCCGCGCGACGAATCCTGACCGCTCAAGCCACCGCGCAGGATATTGTTCTTCTGGCCGACGCCATCGATGAAGACGTTGACGTGGTCATGGTTCTGCGCGCCGGCCTGGATCTTGGTGTTGCCGCCGCCATCGGTGGAAAACGCCACCCCCGGCGCCAGATCGGCCGAACTGAGGAAGTTGCGGGTGGTCTGCGGCAGGCTCTCGATCATCTTGCGCGAGACATTCGTGCCGACTTCGGAGTTGCGCACGTCGCGCCGCTGCGCCGTGCCGACGATCGTGATCTGCTGGCTTCCGGCCGCGGCCAGGACCAGGTCGACCGCGGCGGTTTCGCCGACCTGCACCGTGATCGCCTGGGTCTTGACGACGCCGCCCGGGGCGGCAATGCGGATCTCGTAGGAGCCCGGCGCCAGGCCGGTCAGCACGTAGCTGCCATCGTCCAGCGTCGTCGTGCGGTAGGTATTGCCATTGGCCTGGTTCACCGCCGTCACCAGCAGCCCGGCCTGCGCCGAAACGCTGCCGCTGGTGACCTGGCCTTTGATGGTGGAGGTGCTCAGCTGCGCGTGGGCCGCGCCGCTGGCCAGCGCCAGGACGACCGCGGACGCGAGGGCGTGGCGGCGGAAGGTGCTTCTGGTGTCTTGCATACGGATCATGTTGTCTCCTGGTCGCTGTGTGGTGTTTCTGGGCAGTTGGCGGTGTTTCGCGTCAGGTCGCGCGCGAGGGGAAGCGGGCAACCGAACGCTGTGCCGGGCGGGTGCCGCAGGAGCTGCGCACGAGCAGGTCCACCGGCATCACGGACATCGGCCAGGCCGCCGGCTTGGGGGCTTCGATGGCCTTGACCAGGGCGTCGAGCGCAGCGGCACCGAGTGCAGCGATCGGCACACGGATGGTGGTCAGCGCCGGCGCCACGTAGCGCGCCGCCGGAATGTCGTCGAAGCCGCCGATGGCGATGTCTTCGGGCACACGCACCCCGGCCTCATTGAACGCGGCCAGGCAGCCGATGGCCATGATGTCGTTGGCAGCGAAGACAGCGTTCGGGCGCGGCTCGGCCTGCAAGATGCGGCGGCCGGCAGACCAGCCGGACTCCTCGTTGAACTGGCCTTCGAAAATCATCTCCTGCATGCCCGTGCGCAAGCCCGCGCGGTAGCCGCGCAGGCGTTCCTGCGCTTCATGGTTGGCCTGGGGTCCGCCGATGAACGCAATGCGCTCGTGGCCGGCAGCGACGAGGTGGCGCGTCATCGCTTGCGCGCCACCGAAGTTGTCGATGACAAAACGGGCATGGCCCGGCAGGTCGACGTCGGTGTTGACCAGCACCGCCGGCAGGCCGTTGGGCAGGTTGTTCGCCAGGAACTCGGCGTCGGCGTGTGGCGACAACACGATCAGGCCGTCGACCCGGCCATTCATGGCGCGCAACGCGGCGGCGGCCTCATCGGCATCGTCGTGCGAACTCGACACCAGCAGGTGCAACCCGCGGGCGCGCGCCGCCTGGTCCATGCCGCGGATGAGTTCGGAGAAATACTCACCATGCAGGTCAGGCAGCAATGCGCCGATGGTGTCGGTGCGGCGTGTGATCAGGCTGCGAGCCGCCCCCGACGGGGTGAAGCGCAATACCCGTGCGGCATCAAGGATTCGCTGTTTGGTTTGCGGCAGCACATTGCCGGCGTCGTTCATCGCCCGCGAGACCGTGGCCACCGATACGCCGGCAGCGCGGGCAACATCTCTGATGGTGGTGGGCATCGGTGGCTGTTTTCTGCCGAGATCATCATGAAAAGGTTTACATATTGGACGGCAGCGGCAGAAGTCTTGATGTAATCGTTTCCACCTAAATGCAGCGCTGGCGGAATGCGCTCAGCTTCGGCGCAGTGACGCGCCGAGTGACATGCCGTCAGGCGGCTGCCGGGCCGGCTGCTTCGTCCAGCGCTGCGCCGTGGCTGGCGATGACGCGGGCGTAGTACTGCGCGCTGGCCTTGGGCGTGCGCTTCAGAGTCTGGAAATCCACGTGCACGAGGCCGAAGCGCTTGGAGAATCCGGCCGCCCACTCCAGGTTGTCGAGCAGCGACCAGGCGCAGTAGCCACGCACGTCGGCACCCTGGCCGATCGCATCGCGCACGGCCTTGAGGTGAGTGCGCAGGTAGTGCACCCGCAGGGGATCATCGACCCGGCCGTCGATTGCGCTCGGTGGGTCATAGAACGCCGCACCGTTTTCGGTGACGTAAAGCGGCAGGCCTCCGTAGCGCCGGTGCAGCCACAGCAGCGCCTCGGTAAGGCTCTCGGGATGCAACTCCCAGCCGGTCTCCGTATGGATGCCAGCCGGCTGGCGCACCGCCGCCGCCTTCACCGGCCAGCCCGCGGGGTCGTGCTGCACGACGCTGCGGGTGTAGTAATTGAGGCCGAGAAAGTCGATCGGCACCTTCAGCGCCTCAACCTCTTGTGCCGGCCAGTCCGGCCAGGCTGCGCCGAAGATTTCGCGCAGTTCCTGCGGGTAGTGTCCAAGCAGCGCGGGATCGAGATATTGGCGGTTCATGTAGGCGTCGGCCAGATCGCGGGCGTGACGGTCGGCCTCGGTCGCTGTCGTTGTCGTGGTCGTGGTGGCGGCGAGGTGCTTGGGCTCGATATTGACCACCAGGCCCACCTGGTGCGCGCCCAGCGCCCGGTAGGCCTGCACCCCCTGTGCATGGGCGCGCAGCAGGTTGTGGGCCA
Organism: Betaproteobacteria bacterium; assembly: GCA_031419315.1. GTDB lineage: Bacteria > Pseudomonadota > Gammaproteobacteria > Burkholderiales > Burkholderiaceae_C > Rubrivivax. Next base: position 5,960 of record JANOKR010000367.1, on the reverse strand, counting down.
CGATCGCGGCTTCATGCGCGCTGCGGTGTCCTGGCGCCAGCACGCCGTGCATGTATCCGCCGTCAGCCACCACCCACGGTTCGTTGATCGTCGTCCACAGCGTGACGCGGTCGTCGAGCGCCTTGTAGACGGTGCTGGCGTAGTCGGCGAACCAATCTGCGATATCAGGATTGAGCCAGCCGCCACGGTCATCCAGCGCGGCCGGCAGGTCCCAGTGATACAGCGTGGCCATTGGCGTGATTCCGGCGCTCAGCAACTCGTCGACCAGCCGCTCGTAGAAACCGAGTCCCGCGGCGTTGACGCGCCCGCGGCCCGCGGGCATCACGCGGCCCCAAGCGATGCTGAATCGGTAGGCCGTCAGGCCCAGCTCGCGCATCAGCGCGACGTCTTCACGCAGCCGACGGTAGTGGTCGCAGGCGACGTCGCCGGTATCGCCGCCGCTGACCCGGCCTGGCGTGCGCACGAAGCGGTGCCAGATGCTGGGGCCCGCACCATCGGCCAGCGGCGAGCCCTCGATCTGGTACGCCGACGTCGCGCAGCCCCACAAGAACCCGGACGGAAATTCGTAGTTCATCCTCTTTCCGAAGCGGGCTTGTCAATTCGACCCGGGGCTGCGCACGAACCTACGGCTTGATGTCCGCCGCCTTGATCGCCGGGCCCCAATCGGCGACCTGCTTGGCGACCAGCGACGTGAACTCGGCCGAGCCCATTTTCACGGTGGTGATGCCGAGTTCTTCAAAGCGCTTGACGATCGCCGGGTCGGCCACGATGGCGGCCAGCGCTTTCGACAGGCGATCGGTCACTTCCGCCGGCAATCCGGCCGGGCCCGACACGCCGAAGTAGTTTTCCGCCACCAGTTGTGGCCAGCCGAGTTCGACGACCGAGGGCACCTCGGGCAGCAGCGGCGAGCGGCTGCGAGTCGTCACCGCCAGCGCCCGGATCTGCCCGGCCTTGACCATCGGCACAAAGGCGGTGATGACATCAATGCCCACCGGGATCGTGCCGGCGATCAGGTCGGTGGTCATCGGCGCGCCGCCACGGTAGGGCACATGGACCATCTGGATCTTCATCGCGCCCTTGGTCATCTCGCCGACGATGTGGCCGATCGACCCCGGCCCGCCGCTACCGAATGTGCCAAACGACGTGCCAACCGCAGTGCCTCCACCAGCCGCCGCGCGGGGCAGATCGGCCAGCGTAGCCGGGCCGGTCTTCGGATTCGCCATGATCAGCACCGGCGCCACGCCGAGCATCGCGACATGCGTGAACTGCTTGACCGGGTCGTAGGGCTGCTTGGGCACCGTGAACGGGCCGATCGACGTCGGCGTGGAGTTCGACAGCATCAGCGTGTAGCCGTCGGGCGCGGCACGCACCACGTCGAGCCCGCCGATGGTGCCGCCGGCACCGGGTTTGTTGTCCACCACCACCGGCTGGCCGAGCGCCTTGGCCAGTGGTTCGGCGATCGTGCGCGCGACGATGTCGCTGGCGCCGCCGGCAGCAAAGGTGACGACGATGCGCACCGGTTTTTCGGGCCAGGCGGCGTGGGCTGCTCCCGCCAGCGCAAACGCCAACAAAAACGCCAACAAAAACGCCAGTGTCATGGCGGCCGGCGCCGCGACAATTGAACGACGCAGCAACATGGTGCTCTCCTTGGACAAACGTTGAAAGTCAAGGGTCGCCGGCATGCGAGCCCGATGCCTACGATCCCCGGTAGGTGCTGTAGCTGAACGGGCTGACGAGCAGCGGCACGTGGTAGTCGCCGGCGGCGTCGGCGATGCCAAAGTCGAGTTGAACGCTGTCGATGAAAGGCGGGTCAGCGAGCGCCGCGCCGCGCGCACGGAAATATGGCGCCACCCCAAAAACCAGCCGGTAGCAGCCCACCGCCATCGACTGCGCGTCGAGCAACGGGCCTTCGGCGCGGCCATCATCGTTGAGCGTGAAGTCGCGCAACGTTGTCCAGCCGGACGTGCCCTGCCGCTGCAAGCTGACCTGCATGCCCGCCGCCGGGCAGCCGTTGGCGGTGTCGAGCACATGCGTGCTGAGATGTCCCATCCTGAATCGTCCTGAATCGTCCTGTTGTCGTGCGGATGCCGTGCGGATGCCGTGCGGTTTTACATCGCTGGTTGCAGCTTCCGGCAAAGTGTATACACTTTAGGGTACTCGTCAACCCGCACCCGCACCGATTCCAAATCCGGCATCGCCGCCCGCGCCACCACACGCACCACCACTCCCGCCACCACTCCCGCCACCACCAGCGGCCACGACGCGCCACCGAAGCATGCCCCGCAGCCGCGCCAACCTCAAAGTCATCCGGCCTCCAGCCTCGCCACGCGGGCGGCGCCACGCCGACCTGCCCGCCGCCAGCACCACCGAGCGCATCGTCGACGCGATCACGTCGGCCATCGTCGAGCGCAAGTTGATGCCCGGCACCAAACTTGCCGAGGCGCAGATCGGCGACATGTTCAAGGTCTCGCGCACGGTCGCGCGGCAGGCGCTGATCCGACTCGGGCGCGACCACCTGGTCACGCTCGAGCCAGCGCGCGGGGCGTTTGTCGCCCAACCCAGCATCGATGAGGCGCGCCAGGTCTTTGAAGTCCGCAAGATGGTCGAGGCGGCAATGGTCAAGGCGCTGTGTACATCGATCACTGAAGTTCAGATTGCCCAACTGCGCGCGCACCTGAGCGCCGAGCGCGATGCGGTCGCGCGCACTGACGTCACCGGCCGCACGCGGCTGCTCGCCGACTTTCACGTCGTGCTCGCGCGCCTGCTCGGCAACGAGGTGCTGGCGCAGTTGCTCGCCGACCTGCTGGCGCGCTGTTCGCTGGTCGCGCTGATGTACCAGTCTTCCCATTCGGCCGAACACTCGCAGGAAGAACATGTCGAGATCGTGGCTGCGCTGGCGCGGCGCGACAGCCGTGCCGCGGTCAAGCTGATGGAATCACATCTCGGCCACGTCGAGCGCAACCTGCGCCTGGACCCGCGCGCCGCCGACCTGCGGTCCGCACTCAACCCGCTGGCCTGACCGGCGCCGCGCGACGATGACCAACCCGACGCCCGACCCCAAGTCCCCGCACAGCGCGGCTTACCCGCGGGACCTGCTGGGCCACGGCCGCCAGCCGCCACAGGCGCATTGGCCAGGCCGGGCGCGCGTGGCCGTGCAGTTCGTTCTCAACTTCGAAGAAGGCGGTGAAAACTCGGTGCTGCACGGCGACGCCGGCAGTGAGCAATTCCTGTCCGAGATGGCCAACCCGCCGGCCTGCGCGGCGCGCCACCTGAGCATGGAAAGCATCTACGAATACGGCGCCCGGGCGGGGGTCTGGCGGATCCTGCGCGAGTTTGAAAAGCGCAGCCTGCCATTGACCGTCTTCGGCGTCGGCATGGCCTTGCAACGCTGCCCCGAAGTGACTGCCGCTTTTGTCGAACTGGGCCATGAGATCGCCTGCCACGGCTGGCGCTGGATCAGCTACCAGGCGGTCGACGAAGCCACCGAGCGCGCGCACCTGCAACTCGGCATGCAGGCCATCGAACAACTCACCGGCACGCGCCCGCTGGGCTGGTACACCGGCCGCGACAGCCCGCAGACACGCCGCCTCGTCGCCGACCACGGCGGCTTCGAATACGACAGCGACCATTACGGCGACGACCTGCCGTTCTGGTTGCGTGTGAAAAGAACCGATGGCACGTACGCGCCGCACCTGGTTGTGCCCTACACGCTGGACTGCAACGACAAGCGCTTCGCGCTGCCGCAGGGTTACAGCCACGGCGACGAGTTTTTTGCCTACTTGCGCGATGCCTTCGACGTGCATTGGGCCGAAGGCGACGAGCGGCCATCGATGATGAGCATCGGCATGCACTGCCGCTTGCTCGGCCGCCCCGGGCGGATGCGTGCGTTGCAGCGTTTTCTCGACCATGTCCAGGCCCACGACCGGGTCTGGATCACGCGCCGCATCGATATCGCGCGGCATTGGAAAACGGTGCACCCCTTCGATGCCACAACCGCCTTCGCCTGGACCTGAACCGACTCGTGGCGATAAACTTTTTGGACTCAAGATGCTGACGCTCGACCAGATCAATACCGCGACGGCAGCCGAATTCAGCGCGCTGCTAGCCGGCACCTACGAACATTCGCCGTGGATTGCCGAAGCGGCCACCACGCAGCGGCCGTTTGCGAGCCTCGCCGCACTGAAGCTGGCGCTGGTGCAGGTCGTCAGAGGTGCTGGCCGCGAGGCGCAACTGAAGCTCATCCGCGCCCACCCCGAACTGGCCGGCAAGGCGATGGTCAGCAAGACGCTGACGGCAGAGTCGAGCCACGAGCAGGGCAAGGCCGGGCTGACCGAATGCACCGAAGCAGAGTTTTTGCAAATCCAGCAACTCAACGCCGGCTACAACCAGCGTTTCGGGTGGCCCTTCATCCTGGCCGTGCGCGGGCCGCGCGGCACCGGCTTGAACAAGGCGCAGATCATCGAGACCTTCAAGCGGCGGGCGCAGGGCCATCCTGACTTCGAACTCGCTGAGTGCCTGCGCAATATCCACCGCATCGCCGAGCTCCGGCTCAACGACAAGTTCGGCCACACGCCGGGCTTGGGCAATGCCGTTTGGGACTGGGCCGAAACACTGGCGCAGCACAGCGACCCGGGTTACGCCGAGCAGGGCCAGCTCACCGTGACCTACCTCACCGACGCCCACCGCGCCTGCGCTGCGCAACTCGCGGCGTGGATGCAGGAGTGCGGCTTTGACGAGGTCCACATCGACGCGGTCGGCAATGTCGTCGGGCTGTACCACGCCGGCGTCACGGGCACTGCCGAGCCCACCGATTCAACGCCTAACGTTTCATCGCAGCGGCTGCTCACCGGCAGCCACTACGACACCGTGCGCAACGGTGGCAGATACGATGGCCGGCTGGGCATCCTGGTGCCGATGGCCTGTGTGCGCGAGTTGCACCGCGCCGGCCGGCGCCTGCCCTTTGGCATCGAGGTGATCGGCTTCGCCGAAGAAGAAGGCCAGCGCTACAAGGCCACTTTTTTGGGCTCGGGTGCGCTCACCGGCCAGTTCGATGCCAACTGGCTGGCGCAGACCGACGCCGACGCCGACGGCGTCAGCATGCACGACGCGATGCAAGCGGCCGGCCTGCCGGCGGACATCGGTGCCATCAGCGCGCTCAAGCGCGACCCGGCGCGTTACCTCGGTTTTGTCGAAGTCCATATCGAACAGGGCCCGGTGCTCAACGAGATCGACTTGGCCCTCGGCGTCGTCACCTCGATCAACGGCAGCGTGCGTTACCTGGCCGAGATCAGCGGCATGGCCAGCCATGCCGGCACGACGCCGATGGACCGCCGCCGCGACGCCGCCGCGGCCGCCGCCGAGTTGATCCTGTACGCTGAAAAACGCGCTGCGCGAGCGCCGCATCTGGTCGCCACCGTGGGCCTGCTCGATGTGCCCGGTGGCTCGATCAATGTCGTGCCCGGGCGCTGCCGCTTCAGCCTGGATATCCGTGCCACGGACAACGAAGTCCGCGACGCCTGCGCCAGCGATGTGCTGGCCGCGCTGGCCGATATCTGCGCCCGTCGCGGGGTTCAGTGCAGCATCGAAAAAACGATGTCGGCCGCGGCCGCGCCCAGCGCACCGGCCTGGCAGGCGCGCTGGGCGCACGCGGTGCAGGCGCTCGGCCTGCCGGTGCACCTGATGCCCAGCGGCGCCGGGCACGATGCGATGAAGCTGCACTAAATCATGCCGCAGGCGATGCTTTTCATGCGCGGGCTTAACAGCGGCATCAGCCACAACCCGCTGGAGTCGATCAGCAACGACGACACCGAACTCTGTGTGCGCGCTTTTCAGAATCTGCTCGACGACCTTGCACGAGAACAACCATGACCGATGACAACTTCCAGGGGCTCGACGCCTGGATCGACGCCCACTTCGACGAAGAGGTGCGCTTCCTGCAAGCCCTGGTGCAGGTGCCCACC
>JANOKR010000366.1:0-8621 GCA_031419315.1 Betaproteobacteria bacterium | reverse complement strand
CGCGCGCTCAGTCCCCCGGGGCGGCTTGCGGCCGCGTGGGGACTGAGCGCGCGCACCACGGCCCGAAAGGGGCTTTGTGGCTGGCGAAGGCCATCCGGCCTGCAAGCCGGATGGCAGCGTGGGCGCGAAGCGACAAGCGTGGGGGTCGTCATATCAGGCGCTCGCTTTGAGCCGCGCCTTGAAGGTCTTGCGGAATTTCTCGACCTTGGGTGCGACCACAAAAGCGCAATAACCGGCGTTGGGGTGGTTCGCAAAATAGTGCTGGTGGTAGTCCTCCGCGCGCCAGTAGTTGGCGCGCGGCTCGATCTCGGTGACGACGCGGCCGCCATGCGCCGCATTCGCTTCGGCGAGCACGGCCTGCGCCACCGCACGCTGCGCTTCATCGTGCAGATAGATGCCCGAGCGGTACTGCGGGCCGGCGTCGTTGCCCTGCCGGTTCAGCGTCGTCGGATCGTGGATCGTGAAAAAAATCTCGAGCACTTCGCGCAACGAGATGCGGCTGTCGTCGAAGCCGAGTTGCACGACTTCGACATGTCCGGTCGTGCCGCTGCAGACCTGCTCGTAGCTCGGGTTGTGGACCTCGCCATTGCAGTAGCCGGACTCGACGCCAAGCACGCCGTCGACCTGTTCGTAAACCGCCTCGGTGCACCAGAAACAGCCGCCGCCAAGGGTGATGAGTTGGGTCGCCATCAAACTCTCCAGAGTTGCCACACCGTGCAGCGTCGCTGCGAAGTCTAAAGACCTTGCAGCGTCAGCTGCACGCGCTGCCTTCCGGCGACGCTCTGCGGCCCCTCACAATCGCATGACGCCACGATCGATGCCCAAGGGCACGCACAGGGCGACAAGGGCCAACAATGCCCAGCAATGGTCAGCGAGGGCCAACAAGGGCCCAGCCGGGGCCGCCAGGGAGCCAAGATGAGAGCACCACCGTGAACGAATTTTTCCTCTCGCTGGGGATCAGCAGCTGGAAACCGCTGATCGCCGCGCTGCTGCTGCCGCCAACGCCGTGGATCGTGCTCGCGCTGCTTGGCGCGCGCTGGCTGCACGGCCAGCGTGCGGCCGGCTGGCTGCTCCTGCTGCCGGCCTGCCTGGGGCTGTGGCTGAGCAGCAGTTCGGCCGTCGGCGACGCCATCGTGCGTGGCGTGCTCAAACCACCGCCGGCGCTGACCGAGCCCGAACTGGCAGCGCTGAAAACCGCCAATGCCGCCAAGCCGGGCGAGATCGCGATCGTCGTGCTCGGTGGCGGTCGCGAGGCGCTGGCGCCGGAATACGGCGTCTCCAACCTCGGCGCGCGCTCGGTCGAGCGGCTGCGTTACGGCGTCTGGCTGTCGCGCACCACCGGCATCCCGCTGGCTTTTAGCGGCGGCGTCGGGCACAGCGAGCGCGGCGAATCGTCAGAGGCTGAAATCGCCGCGCGCATCGCTGCGCAAGAATTCAACCGGCCGCTGAAGTGGGTCGAAGTGCAGTCGCGCGACACCCGCGAAAACGGCGCCTATTCGGTCGGCCTGCTGCGGCCGCTAGGCATCAATCGCATCGTCGTCGTGACCCACGGCTGGCATATGCAGCGCGCGCTGAGCGCCTTTGAGGCCGAACTGCGGCGCAGCGGCGACGGCATCACACTCACTGCCGCGCCGATGGGGCTGGCGCAGGTCGTCGACACGCCGGCATTGCGCTGGCTGCCGACCAGCGAAGGCATCGTGCGCGTGCGCGACGCGCTGCGCGAATGCATCGGCCGCCTGGCCGGGGCCTGAGCTTTCCGCGCATTCACTGCCGCAGACGCGGCCGCGGCCGCGGCCGCGGCGAGCCGCTACTGGCGCAACTTCTGCTGTGCTGCGCGGCGCTCGGCGGCTTCGGCCGCGTCGACATCACGCTGGGCTTTTTCCTGCGCGGCCTGGATGCCGCGCAGTTTTTGCACATGCTGCTCCATCGACGAAACGCGGAAGTCGCCCATCTCGAAGACGTCAGTTTTCAGGCCGAGTTCGCGCATCCGGCGCGCCAGCTTCAATCCCGCGCCGGGGTCACCGCCGAGTGATGTGACGACCTCGTTGGCAAACAGATCGGCGGCGCCGACGATGCCATCCACAGCAATCGAACGTTCGGCCTGCGCCTCGGCCGCCGACAAGACCATGCCCGCGCCGGGCACTGCCAGCATCAGGATCTTGCCGACCGTGAAAGCGGTGCTCATGCCCTCGGCCTGCTGGCTCTTGCCGACGGCATTGGCGCTGGCCTGGAAGTAGGTGCCAAACGCCGCCAGCCAGCGAAATTCATCCCGCGTGCGGGCTTCGAGCATGGCGCTGGCGGGGATCTTCACGCGCTGGTTGCCTTGGCGCCAGAATTTGTCGGGGTCGCTGTCGAAAGAACTGGCGCTAACACTGCCGGCGCAGCCGGTCTGGGTCGAAACCTCGACCTTGCGTCCGCCTTCGAAGTGCAGGGTCATCGGGGTGCCGGCGTTCGCCTGCGCGCGGGCCTTGGTGATGACGTCCCAGAAGCCCTGGTCGTCGCCGGTGACCATCGAGTTGCCACGAAAGACGGCGCCAAATTCGAACTTCGTCGACCCCGCCGGCAGTGGCATGCCATTGATCGCGGTGACGACGTCGCCGATCTTGGCCTCGTCGGGCACACTTTCGTCGGCCCAGTCGAGGCGCCATTTGTCGTCCATACCGGTGGCGCGTTTGAAAAGCTCTTCTTGTTTGCCGGTCGGGCGCTTGCGCATCGCGTGCATCGACCAGAGCACAAAAGGCTCGATTTCGGTGGTGTGGTCACACAGCGTTTCCGCGCCCCATGCGACGTGGATCGCGGCAGCGCGGAACTGCACTTCGTGTTCGAAACGGCTCTTGTAGAGATCGAGCTCGAAGGCGTTGGCCACCGGCGCCGACGACTGCGCCATGGCACCACCCGAGCCGACGGCGGCAGCCAGCATCCAGACCATCCCGACGATGCCCGAGGGTTTCAATCACGCCCCTTGAACTTGCGCTGTTGTGTGTCCAATTGTGCCTGTTCGCCCGGCGCTCGCGACAGCCGATCTGCGCCTTGGCTCACGCTGGCGGCATCGCGGCTTCAACCCGGATGGCATCATGGGCTTGGCGCGGCCTTACAGTAGCGGTCTTCGCCCCCATCTGCGGCCTTGCAGACCTTGCCTTCCGGCAAGGCAAGACGCGGTTGAACGCAAGAGGATCGAATGACACACAAAAGCTGGCTCGTTGGCGCTGCGCTCCTGGTGATGAGTGCGGCCCTGATCGCCCCTACCGCATCCGAGGCCAAGCGCCTGGGTGGCGGCAAGTCACAAGGTATGCAGCGCAATACGACCGACCAGGCCAAGCCGCAGTCGCCACCGTCGCAGCAGGCGGCACCGCAGCCGGCGGGCGCGGCCCCGGCCGCAGCGGGCGCCACTGGCGCCGCCGCAGCCGCCGGCAAGCGCTCGTGGATGGGCCCCATCGCCGGGCTTGCCGCCGGCCTCGGCCTGGCCGCGTTGATGAGCCACCTCGGCATGGGCGAGCAGTTCGCCAACTTCCTGATGATCGCCTTGCTCGGCGTCGCGGCGATTTTCCTGGTGCGCTTCCTGATGCGCCGTTTTGGCGGCGGTGGGCAACAGCAAGGTGGCCGGCTCGCGACCGCCGGTGCCGCGGCCGGTGGTGGCGCTTCGGCGCCATGGAACAACTCAGCGCGCAGCACCGAGCCGGCGCTGAAGCCGGTCGCGCGCGAGGACATCACGCAACCAGCGGCTTTTAATGCGCTGCCGCAAGCCGGTTCGAGTTCGGGTGCGGTTGCGGGCGCTGAAGTCTCGGTCACCGGCCAGCCGCTGCGCCCGCTCGGTGGCCTGACCATGGCCGCGCCAGCCACGCCAGCCGCCGACGCACCGCGCTCCTTGCGCCTGCCCGACGGTTTTGACATCCCGGCTTTCGAGCGCATCGCCAAGATGATCTTCATCCGCATGCAGGCCGCCAACGACGCGGGTGACCTCGACGACCTGCGCCGTTTCATGACGCCTGAGATGTTTGCCGAAGCGCGAATCGACCTGCACGACCGCGGCGCGGACAAGCAGCACACCGACGTCGAAAAAGTCGACGCCGAGGTCATCGACTTCGCGCAGGAAAACGGCCGCGCCATCGTCAGCGTGCGTTTCCACGGCCTGGTGCGCGAAGAAAAAGACACCGCGCCGACGGCGTTTGACGAAATCTGGCACCTGAGCAAACCCGACGACGACAGCAACGCCTGGGCGATCGCGGGTATCCAGCAGCGGCAGTAGTTGGCGTGAAGTAGGCAGCGCGACGCGCCGGCCGGCAGCCTTGCCGGCGCCGGCGCCAGTCGTCGCAAGGCCAAACAGACGCACAGGGGCCTTCGGGCCCCTGTCCACTTTCTGGGACAGCCGCGATGCGCCGCCGGGCAGAATCATCGCTTGCCGATGATCCCCGCCGCCCTGCTCGAACAGCGCAACTTCATGCGCTTCTGGTTCACCCGGCTGGCCGGCGTCAGCGCCAGCCAGATGTTGATGGTGGCGTTGGGCTGGCAGATGTACGAGCTCACCGGCTCGGCCTGGGACCTCGGCCTCGTCGGGCTGTTTCAGTTTCTGCCGGCGCTGGCGCTGGTGCTCGTCGCCGGGCATGTTGTCGACCGCCACCACCGTGCGCGCATCGCCGCGGCCTGCCTGGCGGTGCAGTTTGTGGTCGCGCTGGTGCTGACGTTGATGCTGGCCTGGGGGCCGGCTCCGGCCCACCAGATGCGCACGCTGCTGCTGGCGCTGTCGCTGGTGCTCGGTGCCGTGCGCGCGTTCCAGATGCCGGCGCAGCAGGCCTTGATCCCGCTGCTCGTGCCGGCAGCGTTGCTGCCGCGCGCGCTGGCTTTCAGTTCGGTCGGTTTGCAGTTGGCGATCATCGGCGGGCCGGCGCTCGGCGGGCTGATCTACCTGGCCGGGCCGGCGGCGGTCTATGCCGTCTGCGCGCTGCTCTTTGCTGTCGGCGCGGCCTTGAGCCTGACGATCCGCCACGCGAGCCCACCGCCCGGCGCGCCGGTGAGCCTGCAAACGCTGCTCGCCGGCGTGCGCTACGTGCGCCACAACCCGGTCGTGCTGGGCGCCATCTCGCTCGACCTTTTTGCGGTGCTGCTCGGTGGCGCCACCGCGCTGCTGCCGATCTTTGCCAAGGACATCCTGCATGTCGGCCCGCTGGGCTTGGGGGTGCTGCGCGCCGCGCCCGCAGCGGGTGCGCTGCTGATGTCTGTCACGCTGACACGCTGGCCGATTCAGCGCGGGGCCGGCGCCAAGCTGTTTGCCTCGATCGTCGTCTTCGGCCTGGCGACCCTGGTTTTTGCACTGTCGACCTCGTTTGTGTTGTCGCTGCTGGCGCTGCTCTTCACCGGGCTGGCCGACATGGTCAGCGTCGTCGTGCGCCAAACCCTGGTGCAGCTGGAAACCCCCGACGCCATGCGCGGGCGGGTCAGCGCCGTCAACTCGGTATTCATTGGTGCGTCCAACCAGCTCGGCGAGTTCGAGTCAGGCGCCACCGCGGCGCTGCTCGGCCCGGTCGGCTCGGTGCTGCTCGGTGGTCTCGGCTCGATCGTCGTCGCTGCGCTCTGGTGGCGCTGGTTTCCAGCGTTAGCCCGGCGTGATGCCCTGCTACAGCGGCCGGGTTGATTTACGAGCGCGAGGCTTCGCGACCATCAGCCCCGCTTTTCTTTCATCCGCACCCGGGTCGCGCGGCCGCGCGCTTTCCATTCCGACACCTGCTGCTGGCGCTCGAGCGCGCTGAGGGTGTCGCGGCGGGCTTCGCGCAGCAGCTTGTGATAACTGCGCAGGCGCTCGTCGGGCACGGCGTCGGCAACAGCGCAGCCCGGCTCGCCGGCATGCCGGCAATCGCGGAAGCGGCAGCGTGACGCAAGCTGGGTCACATCGTCAAACACCGTCTGCAACGCAGCTTCGTCGGTGTCCAGTCGCAGCGTGCGCAGGCCCGGCGTGTCGATGATGCAGGCGCCGGCCGCGGTGCGGTGCAGGCTGCGCGTGGTCGTCGTGTGGCGGCCGCGGCCGTCACCGCTGCGCGTGCCGCCGGTGGCTTGGCGCTCGGTGCCGATGAGGGTGTTGGTCAGCGTGCTTTTTCCCGTGCCGCTGGAGCCAAGCAGCACCAGCGTCCGGCCGGCCACGAGCCAGGGTGCCAGCGCCGCAGCAGCGCCGTCGTCGAGGGCGTTCACCGCCACCAGGCCAACATCCGCCGGCAGCACCGCGCGCACCTCGGCGACGCGGGCTTGCGCATCAGCGCAGAGGTCGGCTTTGGTCAGCACGACGACGGCTGCCACCTGCGCCAGCCGCACCAGCGCCAGATAGCGCTCGAGCCGGCGCAGGCTGTAGTCCATATCCAGCCCGATCACGAGCAAGGCGGTATCGACATTGCTCACGATCACGGCCCGCGCCACCTTGTCGCGCCCGTCGTGCAGCCGGCGCGCGATCTGGGTCGTTGGCGGCAGGCGCCGGTGCACCCACCACTGGCCCCATTCGTTGGGCTCGGCGAGCACCCAGTCGCCGACCGCAATCGCGTCGGACTGATCCTGCAAGGCATGCAACAACGCCGGCATCAGGCGCGCCGGGGTTTCTTCTTCGCCGTCATGCAACACGACATGTTCGCGCTGCACTTCGACAACACGCCGCAGCGTTTGGGTCGGCGGCGCTGCGGGCAAAGCCCGCAACACCGCCGCCGTCAGCCCGATGTTTTGCAACCGGGCCAGAGAGATCGAATCGATCATTGAAGTTCCATCGTCAGCGGCCGTCGACGCGGCCTGCACAGCCCCTGCGCGCAGAAGTCGCTTGGGGCCGATACAGGCATGCCATCACACGGCCCGGGTGCCTTGCGGCACGGGTCAGGCGCAGATGTGAATCAAGGGCGCGCGCGGCGTGTCTTGCGACACGGCAGGCGAGGAATCAGTCAGCGGCGGCGATGTCAGCGCCGCGGCGCCGGCGGCTTGAAAAGCCGCAACGCCAGTCAGCGCAGCCTAGGCGGCGCGCACCCGAATCCACAGGGGGGCAAGGGCTTGAATATTGTTTTCCATGGCAGCCTCCATCGATGTGGGTTGAGCGAGGGCGTGAATGTCCACGTTCACCGCACGCACGTCAAGCCGCATGTTGTGGGGCGGTGCAGCGATGTTGCGGTGGCGCCGCGTTGGCGCCGCGTGGTCACTCAATGCTGCTGCGCCGAAGCTGGCTATCCTGCGCCATGGACCTGGTCTGCCTGCACCACGACGCCCACCTGATCGTCGTCGACAAACCCGCCGGGCTGCCTGCCGTGCCGGGGCGCAGCGCCGATTTGCAGGACTGCGCGTCATCGCGCGTGCAGCACGACTGGCCCGATGCGCTGGTCGTGCACCGGCTCGACATGCACACCTCGGGCCTGCTGCTGTTTGCGCGCGGCATCGAGATGCAACGCCGGCTCAGCCGCGCCTTTGCAGGGCGCGTGGTGCACAAACGATATGTCGCGGTGGTCAGCGGCTTGCTGCCAGAAGACAGCGGCGTCATCGACCTGCCGATCGCCGCCGACTGGCCGAACCGGCCGCGGCAGCAGGTCGATTTTGTCAACGGCAAAGAGTCGATCACGCACTGGCGGGTGATCACACACGATGTGGCGTCGACGCGGATCGAGCTGGAGCCGGTCACCGGCCGCACCCACCAGTTGCGGGTGCACCTGGCCGCGATCGGCCATCCGATCCTCGGCGACCGGCTGTACGCGCCCGAAGCGGTGCAGGTGATGGCGCCGCGGCTGCTGTTGCATGCCGCTGAACTTGCACTCACGCATCCCGGCACGGGCTTGCCGGCGCAGTTCAAAAGCGCGCCGCCGTTCTGAGATCGACCGGCACGCCGCAGCGCCTCGCGTATCCTGCCGGCCGATGAACTCCAAGCCCACCCCGACCCCGATCACGATCATCACCGGCGCCTCACGTGGGCTTGGCCTGGCGATCGCACAAGCGCTGCTGGCACGCGGCCACCGGCTGTTGACCCTGCAACGCCAACCGAACGCTGCGCTCGCTGCTTCGCCCGCGTCCCCCGCGTCCCCCGCCTCGGCGCCCGTCGAACAATGGGCGCTGGACCTCGCCGAGCCGGTTGCAGCCGCGGCGCGCTTGCAGGCCTGGGTGGCGGCGCTGCCACGCGCACAGATCGCGTCGATCACGCTGATCAACAACGCCGCGGCCTTGACCGCCCTCGCGCCGCTGGGCGACATCGACGCGGCCGAGCTGGCGATGGCGATGCGCGTCGGCCTCGAAGCGCCGCTGCTGCTGACCGCGGCCTTCCTGCGCGCCAGCGCCGATATCGACGCGCCACGCAAGGTGCTCAACATCTCGTCAGGCCTGGGCCGTTTTGCGATGGCCGCCAGCGCGCAGTACTGTGCGGCCAAGGCCGGCATGGACCATTTCAGCCGCGCGGTGGCGCTCGAAGAGGCGGCGCGGCCCAACGGCGCCAGGATCGTCTCGCTGGCGCCGGGCGTGATCGATACCGACATGCAGGTGCAACTGCGCAGCGCAGATGCTGCGGCCTTCCCCGACCGCGCACGTTTTGTCGGTCTCCACGCAGAAGGCAAACTCGACAGCCCCGCGGCGGCCGCGGCCAAGATCGTGGCCTACCTCGACCGGCGTGACTTCGGCAGCAA
>JANOKR010000365.1:0-3532 GCA_031419315.1 Betaproteobacteria bacterium | reverse complement strand
GATCAGCACCAGGACCAGCAGGTTCTTGAACTGGTCGATGAACTTCAACCAGACTGGACGTGGCGGCTTCTCACGCAGCCGGTTCGGGCCGAAGCGCTCAAACCGGTGCCGTGCCTCGGCGGCGGTCAGCCCCTGGGGCGACGATTGCAGGTAAGCCAGCGCGGCCGCAGCCGCCACGTCCCAGAGCTTGATATCGCGCAACGGTGCTTCGCTCAAAGCGTCCACCGCCAGTTCAAGACCTCGGGCGTGTCGTCGCCATGCTCGCCGATGTAGCGCTTGTGGCGCTGCATGGTCGCATCGAAGCGCGCGGTTTCAGCCTCGACCCTGTCGGCCAGCCTTGCGATGCGCCGGATCGCGTCCAGCGCCAATTGATAGCGGTCCAGGTTGTTCAGCACCACCATGTCGAACGGCGTCGTCGTGGTGCCCTCTTCCTTGTAGCCACGCACGTGGATGTTGTCGTGATTGCGTCGCCGGTACGTCAGCTTGTGAATGATCGCCGGGTAACCATGGAACGCGAAGATCACCGGCTTGTCTTCGGTGAACAGGGCGTCGAACTCGTGGTCTGCCAGGCCGTGCGGGTGCTCTGACGGGGGCTGCAACACCATCAGGTCAACGACGTTGACGAAGCGGATGCGGATGTCGGGCACATAGCCGCGCAGCAGGGTCACCGCAGCCAGCGCCTCCAGCGTCGGCACGTCGCCGGCGCAAGCCATGACCACATCAGGTTCCCCCGAATCGTTGCTGGCCCATTCCCACACGCCCGCACCCGCCGCGCAGTGGCGCACGGCCGCGTCCATGTTCAGCCACTGCGGCGCCGGCTGCTTGCCGGCGATGATCAGGTTGACATAGTTGCGGCTGCGCAGGCAATGGTCGGCCACCGACAGCAGGGTGTTGGCGTCGGGCGGCAGGTAGATGCGCACCACATCGGCCTTCTTGCTGGCCACGTGATCGATGAAGCCTGGGTCCTGGTGCGAGAAGCCGTTGTGGTCTTGCCGCCACACATGCGACGTGAGCAGGTAGTTCAGCGACGCGATCGGCTTGCGCCAAGGAATGCCGTTGCACACCTTCAGCCACTTGGCATGCTGGTTGAACATCGAATCGACGATGTGGATGAAGGCCTCATAGCAAGAAAACAAACCGTGGCGTCCGGTGAGCAGGTAGCCCTCGAGCCAGCCTTCGCACAGGTGTTCGCTCAGCACTTCCATCACGCGGCCGTCGGCGCTGAGGTGGTTGTCGCTGTCCTCGTTCACGCCAACCTGCATACCGTCCAACCACACCTTGCCGGACACCTCGAACACGGCGTCCAGGCGGTTCGACGCGGTTTCATCCGGGCCGAAGACGCGGAAGTTGGCGGCACCCAGGTTGTGCCGCATCACATCGCGCACAAACCTGCCCAGCACGCGCGTGGCCTCGGCATCCACGGCGCCAGGCTCGGGCACGGCCACGGCGTAGGCGCGAAAGGGTGGCATGGCCAGCGGCTGCAACAGGGCACCCCCATTGGCGTGCGGGTTGCAGCCCATGCGGCGCTGGCCGGTCGGTGCCAACGCGGCCAGCTCGTCAAGGAACCGACCGTCTTCGTCGAACAGTTCCTCGGGCCGGTAACTCTTGAGCCAGCTTTCGAGCTGCTCCACATGCCCGGGCGTCTTGAACTCGGCAATCGGCACCTGATGCGAGCGCCAATTGCCTTCAACCGGTTTGCCGTCAACGCGCTTCGGCCCGGTCCAGCCCTTGGGGGTGCGCAGAACGATCATCGGCCAGCGCGGGCGCTTTGGCAGCTGCTCCGGCGACTGCCCTGGGGCCGGCGCTCGGGCCTGCTGCTGAAACTGGCGTATCTGGGCCAGCGCCGCATCGAGCGCGCCGGCCAGCGCCTGGTGCACGAGCGCCGGGTCGTCGCCCTCGACGAAAAGCGGCTCGTGGCCGTAGCCGCGCATCAGGTCGGTCAGCTCTTCGTGGCTGATGCGTGCCAGCAGCGTCGGGTTGGCGATCTTGTAGCCGTTCAGATGCAGGATCGGCAGCACCGCGCCGTCGCGCGCAGGGTTCAGGAACTTGTTGGAATGCCAACTCGCCGCCAACGCGCCGGTCTCGGCCTCGCCGTCACCGATGACGCAGGCAACGATGAGGTCGGGGTTGTCGAAAGCCGCCCCGTAGGCGTGGGACAAGGAATAGCCTAACTCTCCCCCTTCATGGATCGAGCCCGGCACTTCGGGCGACACATGGCTGGGAATGCCGTGCGGCCACGAGAACTGGCGAAACAGCCTCTGCAGGCCATTGCGGTTGCGTTCGATGGCGGGGTAGTGCTCGGTGTACGAGCCTTCCAGGTAGCTGTGCGCCACGATGCCCGGCCCGCCGTGACCCGGGCCCATGATGTAGATCATGTTCAGGTCGTTGTCTTTGATGAGCCGGTTCAGGTGAACGTAGACCAGGTTCAAGCCCGGGGTCGTGCCCCAATGCCCCAGCAGACGCGGTTTGATGTGCGCAAGCGTCAGCGGCGCGTCCAGCAACGCGTTGTCTTGCAGATAGATCTGCCCCACTGAAAGGTAGTTCGCTGCACGCCAGTAGGCGTGCACCTTCCTCAGGGTGTCGGGCATCAGGGGGTCGGCCATGAGCGTATGGTGCCGCAGTGGATGTCGTGGGGGCTTGATGGGCGTCAACAACGCCAGCGCATGCTTGCGGCGCGGTGCCAGGCGCCCGGGTGGGCGTGCTGGCCTACAGAGGCCGTACCGGCAAACTGATACCCTCAAAGGGCACAGGCCCGGCCGATAGCTCCGATTGCCTCGATTGCCTCGATTGCCTCGATTGCCTCGACTGCCTCGACTGCCCCATCTGAACCCAGCCCTACACATCGCAGTTCTCGACGACGAAGTCGACATCACGCAGCTGCTGGCGAACTACCTGCGTGGGCACGGCTTTCGGGTCACGCCGGTCCACAACGGTCAGTCGCTGATGGCCCTGATGCCGCTCGATCCGCCGGCCCTCGTCCTGCTCGACCTGGGGCTGCCCGGTGAAGACGGCTTCCAGATTGCACGCCAGTTGCGCGAACACTGGCGTTGTGGCCTGGTCATCGTGACCGGTCGCGGCGATGCTGTGGACAAGGTCGTGGGCTTGGAGGTGGGCGCTGACGACTACCTGACCAAGCCGTTTGACCTGCGCGAACTGCTCGCGCGCATCAAGGCGGTGCTGCGCCGGTTGGCGTTCGAACATATGCCCCATGGGATACCTCACGACCTGCCGCACGGGTTGCGCTCCGTTGCGCCCAACGCCGTGCCCAACACACCGGCCAGCAAACTGCGCTTTGCCGGCTGGTTACTTGACACCGCAGCGCGGCGCCTGACGAACCCGCAGGGCGTCGAGGTGGCCCTGACGGGCGGCGAGTTCGATCTGTTGTGCGCGTTTGCCCAGCACGCCGGCCGTGTCTTGTCGCGCGATTTCCTGCTGGAACAAACACGCGGTCGCGAGGCTGGCCCGTTCGACCGCACGATCGATGTGCAGGTGGGCCGGCTGCGCAAGACGCTGGAGCCGGATTCACCGGAGC
>JANOKR010000364.1:0-3707 GCA_031419315.1 Betaproteobacteria bacterium | reverse complement strand
TCGGACACCGTGCTGCCACCGGGCAGCGGGTGCACGGTGGTGATGAGCGTGCGTTTGGGGTGTGTCGAGCCGAAGTGGATGCTGTTGAGCACCTCGTGCGGCTTCTCGCCGACGATCTCCATCAGGTCGATCTCGCCCGATGCGGCCCAGCCGCCGTAGTGGTCGTCCTGCGGCAGCATCCACAGCGCCGGCCACAGGCCCTTGCCCCAGGGCACCTTGGCGCGAAACTCGACCCGGCCGTACTGCTTCGTGAACAGCGGCGTGCCGTCACGCTGACGTGTCTTCAGCCGCGCCGAGGTGTAGCCGCAGCCGTGCAGCGATTCTTTCAGCGCGCGGATCGTGAGCAGGCTGTCCTTGACGCTCACGTTCGCCGGTTCGGCGGTGTAGTACTGCAGCTCTTCGTTGCCCCAGCCCGGCACCCAGGCCTGGTTTTTGTAGTCGTAGAAGCCGTTGCCGATATCGAAGTCCCACTTGCTGCGGTCAACGCTGTGGCCTTCGAATTCATCGCTCCAGACGAGCGCCCACCCTTCGGTGCGCTTGGGCTTGGCCACCGCGTGCTTTACGTGTGCTCTGCGCGTGCTTCAAGCAACGAGCCGGCCGTCGGCACCGAAGGCCAGCGCCCAGGCCGCGTCGGGCGCCAGGCCGATCGCCTGCCCGCCATCCACACGGCAGTGTTCGGTGCCGACCTGCGCGGTGAGCAACTCGCTGATGCCATCGACTTTCAAGTGGATGATCGATGAGTCCCCCAGGTGCTCGGCCAGTGCCACGTTGGCGGCGATGCCCTGGCCGGCGGGCACCAGGCGCAGGTGCTCCGGGCGCAGGCCAGCGCGCTGCACGCCGGCCGGCGCCTGGCCGGCCAGGCTGTCCCACAGCGCAGTGTGCGATTGCGCCGCGCCGCTGGCCGGCGGCCGCGGGATCAGGTTGATGCGCGGCGCGCCGATGAAGCCGGCGACAAACTCGTTGGCCGGCCGGTTGTACAGCGCCATCGGCGGGCCGAGTTGTTCGACGATGCCCTTGTTGAAGACCGCGATGCGGTCACCGAGAGTCATCGCCTCGACCTGGTCGTGGGTGACGTAGATCATCGTCGTCGCCAGCTCTTTGTGCAGGCGCGACAGCTCGATGCGCATGTTCACGCGCAACGCGGCGTCCAGGTTGGACAGCGGCTCGTCGAACAAAAACACCTTGGGCTTGCGCACGATCGCGCGCCCAATCGCCACCCGTTGGCGTTGCCCGCCCGACAGCTCTTTCGGGAAGCGGCCAAGCAGCTCGGTGATGCGCAGGATCTCGGCCGCGCGGCCGACCTGGGACTGGCGCTCGGCTTTGCTCACGCCGGCCATCTTGAGCGCAAAGCCCATGTTCTCGGCGACCGTCATGTGCGGATACAGCGCATAACTCTGGAACACCATCGCCGCGCCGCGGTCGGCCGGGCGCAGATCATTCGCGCGCACGCCGTCGATCAGCAACTCGCCCGCGGTGATGCTCTCCAGCCCGGCGATCATGCGCAGCGTGGTCGACTTGCCGCAGCCCGAAGGGCCGACAAAAACGATGAACTCGCCATCGGCGACGTCGAGGTCGACACCCTTGATGACGTCGACGTTGCCATAACTCTTGCGGATACCGCGCAGCGTGACCTGACCCATTTCAAACTCCGGTTGCGTTTGCAGTTGCGTTTGCAGTTGCGTTTGCGGCGGCGGCGGCACCAAGGGCGCGTGCCGCCTTCTGACGTTTCAGGAAATCCCGGTACCACAGCGCGCTGTGTTTGAGCGTGCGCTGCTGGGTGGCGAAGTCGACATGCACGATGCCGAAGCGCTTTTCATAACCCGAGGCCCATTCGAAATTGTCGAGCAGGCTCCAGACCATGTAACCCTCCATGCAAACGCCACGCGCGAGCGCGTCGCCGACGGCGGCGATGTGGTTGGCGATGTAGCGTGTGCGCTGATGGTCGTCGACCTGGCCATCGACCAGCGTGTCCTTGAATGCGGCGCCGTTTTCCTTGACGTACATCGGCGGCACCGCGTAGTCGCGGTGCATGCGCAGCAGCAGGTTGGTCAGGCCTTCGGGATAAACCTCCCAGCCCATGTCGGTGATTTCGTGGCCGCTGCTGTGCACGTCCCAGGGTGCGGCGGCGCTGACCATCGAGCGGGTGTAGTAGTTGATGCCGAGAAAATCCATCGGCGTGGCGATGTGCTGCATGTCGCCGGGCTCGACCTTCGGCGCATCGGCGCCGAGGTGTTCGAGCACATCCGACGGGTACGCGCCCTTGAACAGCGGGTCGGCATACCAGCGCACGAGCAGCCCGTCTTCGAGCAGCGTCTTGGCATGGTCAGCCGCGGTGTCTGCGGCGGGCTGCATCGGCGACAGGTTGAGCACGATTCCCATGCGGCTCTTGCAGCCCGCGGCGCGCATCGCCTGCAGGGCCAGACCGTGGCTGAGCAGCAGGTGGTGCGAGGCTTGCGTCGCCAGTGCGCGGTTCTTGATGCCGGGCGCGAAGACGCCAGTCTCGTGGCCCAGCGTGGCCATCACCCAGGGTTCGTTGTGGGTCGTGATGGTGGCCACACGATCGCCGAAGCGCGCGGCCATGCCGACGGCGTACTCGACAAAACGATGCACGGTATCGCGGTGTGCCCAGCCGCCAAGCGCCTGCAATTCGGCCGGCAGGTCCCAGTGGTTCAGCGTCAGATAGGGTTTGATGCCACGTGCCAGCAGGCCGTCGACCAGCCGCTCGTAGAAGGCCAGGCCTTTTTCGTTCCAGGCGCCGCTGCCAGCCGGGCGCACCCGTGGCCACGAGATCGAGAAGCGATAGGCATCGACCCCCAGGCCGGCGATGAGGTCGAGGTCTTGTTCCCAGCGGTGGTAGTGGTCGCAGGCGATGTCGCCGTCGCTGCCGTCGGCAATGGCGCCGGGAAGGCGACAGAACTCGTCCCAGATCGACGCGCCCTTGCCGTCTTCGACGGCGGCGCCCTCGATCTGGAAAGAACTGGTGGCCACGCCCCACACAAAATCGGCAGGGAACGGCGGCATCGGCGCGCCGGCATCGGCGAAGGTCATCGGGGAGTCACTTCACGGCGCCGGCCGTGAGGCCGGAGATCAACTGCCGCGACGACAGCACAAACAGCACCACCAGCGGCAGCGTGGCAATCGCCGAGCCGGTCATCAACGCGCCCCACTCGGTATCGACCGGGCTTTGCAGGCTGCGCAGCGCCAGCGGCAGGGTGTACATGTCGGGGCTGCGCATCACGATCAGCGGCCCGATGAAGTTGTTCCACGACGCGATGAAGGTGATCAGCCCGAGCGTGCCCAGGGCCGGCTTGAGCAGGGGCAGCACGATGCGCGCGTAGATGCCGAGTTCGCTGCAGCCGTCCATGCGCGCCGCCTCGTCGATCCCGAAAGACCTGGTCGAGGCCGCACGCATGGACGGCTGCAGTGAGCTCGGCATCTACGCCCGCATCGTGCTGCCGCTGCTCAAGCCTGCGCTGGGCACACTCGGCCTGATCACGTTTATCGCTTCGTGGAACAACTTCATCGGGCCGCTGATCGTGATGCGCAGCCCCGACATGTACACCCTGCCGCTGGCCCTGCGCAGCCTGCAGAGCCCCGTCAATACCGAGTGGGGTGCGCTGATGACCGGTTCGGCCATCGCCACCTTGCCGCTGGTCGTGTTGTTTGTGCTGTCGTCGCGCCAGTTGATCTCCGGCCTCACCGCCGGT
>JANOKR010000363.1:0-12300 GCA_031419315.1 Betaproteobacteria bacterium | reverse complement strand
GGCCGATCAGCGCCAGCGCGGTGGTCGCCACATCCGGCGTCAGACCGTGGTCCTTGAGATAGCTCGGCATGTGCACGCCGATGAAGACGACCTGGAAACCGCAGACAAAATAACCCGCCGTCAGGAGCTGAAAGCCGCGGTGGCCGACAGCCTCGCGCAGCGCCGCGCCGATGCTTTGTTTGGGCCCCGGCGGGGCGACGCTGCCAGCTCCTTCGCGCAGCCCGAAGGCCAGCGGCGCGATGAGCAGCGCCATGCAGCCCAGCACAAATAGCGCGCTCTGCCAGCCGAAGCCGCCGATGAGCCAGTTCTCCACCGGCACCATCAGGAACTGACCGAACGAACCCGCGGCCGCCGTGATGCCCATCGCCCACGAGCGTTTGGCCGGGTCGACCTGGCGCGCAATGACGCCGAAGACGATGACGTAAGTCGTGCCAGCGTGGGCGATGCCGATCAGCAGGCCGGCGCTGCCGGTGAAGGCCAGGCCCGAAGTCGCCAGCGCCATCAGCACCAGGCCGCCGCCATAAAACAACGCGCCGACGACAAGCACCCGAAAGGCGCCATAGCGGTCGGCCACGATGCCTGCAAACGGCCCGACCAGCCCCCAGACCAGGTTCTGGATCGCGATCGCAAAGGCGAAGGTCTCGCGGCTCCAGCCGCGGTCCATCGTGATCGGCTGCAACCACAGGCCAAAGCCATGCCGGATGCCCATCGACAAGGTCACGACGAGGGCGCTGAAGAGCAGCACCTGGGTCATCGACAGGCGCGGGCGGGGCAGGGTGGCCGGGGTCATACGGGTATTGTCGGGCAGGCACCGGCGACAAGTTGGCGGCTACAGTCGCAGCGGTCAGCGGCCGCAGCCGCGCTTTTCTCAAGGGGTGGATCAGGTGAAAGTGCTTGTGCTCGGCAGTGGGGTCATCGGCGTCTCGATCGCGTACTACCTGGCCAAGGCCGGGCATGAGGTCGAGGTCGTTGACCGCCAGGCCGGGCCCGCACTGGAGACCAGCTTCGGCAACGCCGGTGAGATTTCGCCGGGCTATTCGGCGCCTTGGGCCGGTCCCGGGGTGCCGATCAAGGCCATCAAGTGGATGCTGATGCAGCATTCGCCGCTCGTCATCTGGCCGATGTTCGACCCCGCAATGTGGCGCTGGGGGCTGATGATGCTGGCCAACTGCACCGAGCGCGCGTACGCGGTGAACAAGGCGCGCATGGTGCCGATTGCCGAGTACAGCCGCGACTGCATGAAAGCGCTGCGCGCACAAACCGGCATCACCTACGACGATCGCGCGCACGGCACGCTGCAGCTCTTTCGCACCCAGAAGCAACTTGATGGCATCGGCGGCGATGTGCGCATCCTTCGGCAGTACGGCGTGCCGTTTGAAATCCTCGACCGCGAGGGTTTTGTGCGCGTCGAGCCGGCGCTGGCCTTGACCAAGGAGAAATTTGTCGGCGCCTTGCGCTTGCCCAACGACGAAACCGGCGACTGCTTCAAGTTCAGCAACCGGCTGGCGACGATGGCCGCCGAGCTGGGTGCCAAATTCCGCTTCAACACGCGCATCGATGGCTTGCAGGTCGGTGGCGGTCGTATCACCGGCGTCTTCACCGATGCCGGCCTGCTGACAGCCGACCGCGTGGTGCTGGCGCTGGGCAGCCATTCGCCGCAGTTGCTCAAGCCGGTCGGCGTGAACATCCCCGTCTATCCGGTCAAGGGGTACTCGATCACGGTGCCGATCACCGACGCGCAATACGCGCCCGAGTCGACGATCATGGACGAGACCCACAAGGTTGCGGTGACGCGGCTGGGCGACCGCATCCGCGTCGGTGGCACGGCCGAACTCGCCGGCTACAGCCAGGCCTTGCGCGAGCCGCGGCGGGCGACGCTGAACCATGTTGTCAGCGACCTCTTCCCGCGGGGTGGTGATGTGTCCAAGGCCAGCTTCTGGTGCGGCTTGCGCCCGATGACACCCGACGGCACGCCGATCATCGGCCGCACGCCGGTCGAGAACCTGCTGCTCGCCACCGGCCACGGCACGCTGGGCTGGACGATGGCGGCAGGCACCGGGCGCGTGATCGCCGATATCGTGTCGGGGCGCGAACCCGAGATCGATATCGCCGGCCTGGGCATGTCGCGCTACGGCTGAGGCCGATCCCGCCATCGATCCACGATCTAGGGGATGACGATCCTGGAGGCGGCGGCTACATCTGCGATCCTTGTGGCACCAACCGAGGAGATCAAGATGGCCCGCATGTTGTCCACAAACTTTTCGCTCGACGAACTGATCTTCAGCCAGACCGCGGCGCGGCTGGGCATCGACAACATGCCCGACAAGGCGACGCTGAAAAACCTTGAGCACTTGGCGGCGCAACTGGAAATCGTGCGCAGCCATCTCGGCGGCGTGGCGATTCTCATCAGCAGCGGTTACCGCTCGCCGGCCTTGAACAAGGCTGTCAAGGGTTCGGCCAAAAGTGCGCATATTTCCGGGCTCGCGGTGGACTTCACGGCGCCGCGTTTTGGCACCGTGCTGCAGACCTCCAAGGCCGCCGCAGCCAGCGGCGTCGCTTTTGACCAGGTGATCTACGAGTTCGGCCGCTGGGTCCATCTGGGCGTTGCCGCGCCCGGCACCACGGCCAAGGCCGAGCTGCTGTCGATCATGGTCGCCGGGCAGTTTGAAACCGGCTTGCGCAACGTGGGCTGAGCCGATTGCCGCGGTAGCGCCGCGGGGGGGTCTGCGGGATACCGGTTCGGATGTCGGGTGGCGTGCAATGGCGCGCCTCCTAGAATCGGCTCCCATGCCCTCGTCCAAACAACCCGGCGCTTACGCCGAGGCTTCGATCCGCGTGCTCAAGGGCCTGGAGCCCGTGAAGCAGCGCCCGGGTATGTACACCCGCACCGACAACCCGCTGCACTGCATCCAGGAAGTCATCGACAACGCTGCCGACGAAGCGCTGGCGGGTTTTGGCAAACGCATCAACGTCATCGTGCATGCCGACCAGTCGGTCACCGTCGACGACGATGGACGTGGCATCCCCTTCGGCCTGCACCCCGAAGAGCGGGTGCCGGTGCTCGAGATCGTCTTCACCCGGCTGCATGCCGGCGGCAAATTCGACAAAGGCTCGGGCGGCGCCTACAGCTTTTCTGGCGGCTTGCATGGCGTCGGCGTGAGTGTCACGAATGCACTGGCCAAGCGCCTGGCAGTGACCGTCTGGCGCGACGGCCAGGTGGCGACGCTGGCCTTCGGCGGTGGTGACGTCACCGACAAGCTGAAGCTGCGCGACCGCGCCGCGGCCGACCGCAAACAAGGTACGTCGGTGCAAGTCTGGCCCGACCCGAAATATTTCGAGACCGCCGACCTGCCGCGTGCCGACCTGACCCACTTGCTGCGCAGCAAGGCGGTGCTGATGCCGGGGGTGACGGTATCGCTAACGTTCGAGCCGACCGGTGACAAGGCACACGGCACGACGCCCGAGACCCAGAGCTGGGTCTACAAGGGCGGCCTGCGCGACTATCTCTCACAGGGCCTGCTGGCCGACCCGCTGATCCCGCTCTTTGAAGGCGAAAACTACGCCAGCGAAGGCGAGACCGAAAACTTTGCCGAAGGCGAGGGCGCCGCCTGGTGTGTGGCCTTCACCGACGACGGCGGCACGCTGCGCGAGAGTTATGTGAACCTGATCCCGACGGTGGCCGGCGGCACCCACGAATCGGGCCTGAAAGATGGCCTTTTCACGGCGATCAAGGGCTTCATCGAACTGCACGCGCTGCTGCCCAAGGGCGTGAAGCTGATGCCCGAGGATGTTTTTTCGCGCGCCAGCTTCGTGCTGTCGGCCAAGGTGCTCGACCCGCAGTTCCAGGGCCAGATCAAGGAGCGGCTGAACAGCCGTGACGCACTGCGGCTGGTTTCTGGCTACGTGCGCCCGGCGCTCGAACTCTGGTTGAACCAGCATGTTGACCTCGGCCGCAAGCTCGCCGAGCTGGTCATCCGCCAGGCGCAGACTCGCCAACGCGCGAGCCAGAAGGTCGAAAAGCGCAAGGGCTCGGGCGTCGCCGTGCTGCCGGGCAAGCTTACCGATTGTGAAAGCCGCGATACGTTGCTCAACGAGGTCTTTCTTGTCGAAGGCGACTCCGCTGGTGGCAGCGCCAAGATGGGCCGCGACAAAGAGACTCAGGCCGTGCTGCCGCTGCGAGGCAAGGTGCTGAATGCCTGGGAGGTCGACCGCGACCGGCTCTTTGCGAACAACGAAATCCACGATATCGCGGTGGCCGTCGGCATCGACCCGCATGGCCCCGGCGACGAGCCCGACTTCAGCGGCCTGCGTTACGGCAAGGTCTGCATCCTGAGTGACGCCGATGTCGACGGCTCGCATATCCAGGTGCTGCTGCTGACGCTGTTCTTTCGCCACTTCCCCAAGCTCATCGAACGGGGCCATGTCTATGTCGCCAAGCCGCCACTGTTTCGGGTCGATGCGCCGGCCCGCGGCAAAAAGCCGGCAGCGAAGATCTACGCGCTCGACGACGGCGAATTGCAGGCCACGCTGGACAAGTTGCGCAAGGAAGGTGCACGTGATGGCGCCTGGACTATCAGCCGCTTTAAAGGCCTGGGCGAAATGAACCCAGAGCAGTTGTGGGAGACGACGCTGAACCCCGAGACAAGGCGGCTGTTGCAAGTTGGTTTTGGCGCCGCCGGCTTCGACGCTGTGGTGCCGGCGCTGACCAAGCTGATGGGCAAGGGTGAAGCCGCGGCGCGGCGCGAGCTGATGGAGCTGCACGGCGATGCTGTCGAGGTCGACGTTTGAGCACCGCAATCCCCGCCGCACCACCTGCAGCACCACCCGCCGCGCGCAGCCCGCTGCCGCTGCGCCTGCGGCCGACGATGTTGTCGGATCTGGACTTTGTCGTTTCGGTGGAAACCGACCCCCGCAACCTGCCCTTCATCACGCCCTGGGAGCGCACCCAGCATGAAGGTGCGGTGCGTTTTCCGGACTTTCGCCATTTCATCATCGAGGCTGCTGCCGCGCCCGGCGTTGATCTCGAACGTGCCGGTTTTGTGATCCTGCAGGGCTGCCGCAACCCGCATGGCAGCGTCGAACTCAAGCGCATCGTTCTGCAGCCCAAGGGCCTGGGGCATGGCCGAGCCGCGGTGCGCCTGCTCAAGCGCATGGCCTTCAACGACCTGCACGCGCACCGATTCTGGCTCGACGTCAAGGCCTTGAACACACGCGCTGAAGGGCTCTACCAGAGCGAAGGTTTTGTCGAAGAAGGCCGGCTGCGCGAGGCCGTGCGGGTGACGTTTGAGAGCGCCGCCGACGGCCAGCGAAAGCCCGGCTTCGACACCTTGATCGTGATGAGCCTGCTCGACCGCGAGTACCACGCCCGCGTCGCGCTCGGGCTTGAGCCGCCGGGATGAGAGCGCTGCGCGCGGGCCTGGCCTGCCTGGTCATCGCCAGCAGCGGCGTGGTGTTGCAAGGCGCTGCCCGAGCGCAATCACAAACAACAACGCCAACGACGCCAACGACGGCACGGGCCGCAGTGCCCGCATCGCGCGTGCCGGGCAAAAGCGACGGCATCCAGTCGATGCTGACCTGGCTCGAATTTGCGCCCGAGGTCAAGTCGGTGCAGCCCTGGCTGCGCGAGGCGGCCAAGCAGCATGCTGTCGATGCCGAGCTGCTCAAGGCGGTGATTGCGGTCGAATCGGGCTTCAACGCGCGAGCCGTTTCGCCGCGTGGCGCGATCGGCCTGATGCAGATCACACCCGACACCGCTGACCGCTACGCGACGCGCGCCGAGTCGGCGCAGCCCGCCGCGCAGCGCCTGCTCGACGCGCGCACGAATATCCATACTGGCGCGCGCATGCTCGCCGACTTGTTGCGCCGCCAC
This sequence comes from Betaproteobacteria bacterium, assembly GCA_031419315.1. Taxonomy (GTDB): domain Bacteria; phylum Pseudomonadota; class Gammaproteobacteria; order Burkholderiales; family Burkholderiaceae_C; genus Rubrivivax. Next base: position 6,431 of record JANOKR010000363.1, on the reverse strand, counting down.
CGGCGCATCGAGATCGCACTGGCGGCCTGGAATGCCGGTGAAGGCGCGGTGCGCCGCAGCGGCGGCGGCATGCCCGACATCGACGAAACTCGTGCCCACGTGCACCTGGTGCTGGAGCTGTATTGGGCGTTGCTGCAGCAGAGCCAGCGCCTGCGCGCACCGAGCTTGCCGCCCAGGTAGGCGCTGGAACAAAAGAACCGAGGAGACCCGACGATGCAGTCGACGATGATGAATGTGCCGCTGTCGCTGAACCATTTGCTCGAGCGCGCCGGCACGATCTTCGCGCGCAACGAGGTCGTCTCGCGCCTGCCCGACAAGAGCCTGCGCCGGCACAACTACGGCCAGATCTACCGGCGCACGCGCGCGCTGGCGTCGGCCTTGCAAAAGCTGGGTCTGAAAAAGGGCGACCGTGTCGCCACGCTGTGCTGGAACCACCACGCTCATCTGGAATGTTATTTCGGCATCCCGGCTGCCGGCGGCGTGATGCACACCTTGAATCTGCGCCTGGCGCCAGGTGAGATCGGCGCCATCGCCGCCGATGCCGACGACCGCTTCCTGGTCGTCGACGATGTGCTGCTGCCGCTGTACCGGCAGTTCGCCGCGCTGCACCGTTTCGAGCGTGTGATCGTGTTCCCGTTCTCCGGCGCCGAAATGGCGACGGATCTGGATGAGGTCGACCACTACGAACACCTGCTCGATGCCGCCGATCCCGACGGATTCGAATATGCCGCGCATGCCGAAGACGACCCGGTATCGATGTGTTTTACATCGGGCACTACCGGGCGCAGCAAGGGGGTCGTCTATTCGCACCGCTCGACGATCCTGCACACGCTGGTCGGTTGCCTCGGTGACTACTGGGGGCTGCGTGGCACCGACACCGTGCTGCCGGTGACGCCGATGTTCCACGCCAACTGCTGGGGCATCCCGTATGCCGCGATGATGATGGGTGTGAAGCTGGTATTCCCCGGCCCGCACCTGCACCCTGACGATCTGCTCGACCTGATGCAGATCGAACCGCCGACCCTGTCGCTGGGCGTGCCGACGATCTGGATGGGCCTGATCCAGGCCTACGACCGCGCGCTCATCGAACAACCTGGCCGCTGGAAGATGCCGATCGGGCTGCGCTCGCTGGTTGGCGGCGCGGCGGTGCCGGAGTCGCTGATCCGCGCTTTTGCGCGCCACGGTGTGTGGCTGCTGCAAGGCTGGGGCATGACCGAAACGTCGCCGCTGGCGACCGTCTCGTACCACCGCGCCGAGTGCCTCGACGAAGGTGTTGAAGGCCGCTATCGGCGCGCCGCGATGGCCGGCAGCCCGGTGCCTTTGGTGGAGCTGCGCATCCGCATCGATGACAAAAGCGATGACAAAAACGATGCCGGTGAAGATGACCAAAACGATCGTGTCGACGGACCCGGCAGCGGACCTGGCGGCAAAGGCGGCCAGGACGCCCCCTGGGACGGCAAGACGATGGGCGAGATCCAGGTCCGCGGCCCGTTCATCACCGGCTCGTACCACCTCGCCGGCGCGCCCGCAGACAAGTTCACTGCTGACGGCTGGCTGCGCACCGGCGATGTCGCGACGATCGACGAACTGGCTTTTGTGCGCATCACCGACCGCACCAAAGACCTCATCAAATCCGGCGGCGAGTGGATCTCGTCGGTTGACCTCGAAAATGCGCTGATGGGCCACCCCGCGGTGGCCGAGGCCGCGGTGATCGCGATCCCCGACGAGAAGTGGAGCGAGCGGCCGCTGGCCTGCATCGTCTGGAAGGCCGGGCAGTCGGCGACACCGGCCGAGCTTGGCGCGCAGCTGCTGCAAGCCGGCTTCGCCAAGTGGCAGTTGCCCGACCGCTACGAGGTCATCGAAGCCATCCCGCGCACGAGCACCGGCAAGTTCTGGAAGCTCAGGCTGCGCGAACGGTTCGTGGGCTGAACCGGCAGATACTCGGCGCCCATGTACACGCAGTTTTTCGGTCTGGCGCGCGAACCCTTTTCGATCGCTCCCGACCCTCGTTATCTTTTCATGAGCGAGCGCCACCGCGAGGCGTTGGCGCACCTGCTTTACGGCCTCAAGGGCGGTGGCGGTTTTGTGCTGCTCACCGGCGAGATCGGCGCCGGCAAGACCACCGTCTGCCGCTGCTTCCTGGAGCAGGTGCCGCGGCGCGTGAACGTGGCCTATATCGTCAATCCGAAACAGAGCACCGAAGAGCTCTTGCAGTCGATCTGCGACGAATTCCGCATCCCGGCGGACGGCGCCGTGACGGCCAAGGACCATGTCGATGTGATCAACGAATTTCTGCTGCGCACCCATGCCGTCGGGCAGAACAACGTGCTCATCATCGACGAGGCGCAGAGCCTGTCGAGCGAGGTGCTGGAGCAGCTGCGGCTGCTGACGAATCTGGAAACCAACGAGCGCAAGCTCTTGCAGATCGTGCTCATCGGCCAGCCCGAGCTGCGCGACATGCTCGCCCGGCCGCAGCTTGAGCAACTCGCGCAGCGGGTCATTGCGCGTTACCACCTAGAGGCCCTGACTGAGCGCGAAACGGCGCAGTACATCCGCCACCGGCTGGCGGTGGCCGGGCTCACCGCAGCGGTGCCTTTTGACGACGTGGCCGTCAAGCGTGTGCACCAGCTGACCCGCGGCGTGCCGCGCCGCATCAACCTGCTTTGTGACCGCGCGATGCTCGGCGCTTACGCGATCGGCAAGGCGACGGTCGACCCACGCATCATCGACAAGGCGGCGCAAGAGGTCACCGGCTACAGCGGCAATCGGCTGCGCTGGCGGATGTCGCGGCGGCGGCGGGTGGGTGCAGCGTTGCTGATCGGGTTGCTTGTCGGTGCAGCGTTGTTTGCAATCGGCGCCCGGCTTTACGATCAATTCGCCGCCAAGCCTGCCGCCAACGGCGCGCCGGCATCGAAGGGCCGGTAAGGCGATGTCCTACATCCTGGATGCCCTTCGCCGCGCCGACGCCGAACGTGACCGCGGCGCGGTGCCGGACCTGAACGCGCAGCACCTGGTGCTGACGGCCAATGACGGCGCGCAACCGGCGCGCGCGCAGCGGCCCTGGGGCTGGCTGGCGGCAGGCGGGGCGATCGCGCTGCTTGGCGTCGGGATGTGGAAGTACGGTGCAGACGAGCCGGTGGCGATGGTCGCCGCCGAGCCTTCGCGGCCGACGCCAATGTCCATGCCGACACCGACACCGACACCAACACCAACACCAACATCAGCAGCAACACCCGTGCTGATGCCATCGCCACCGACTTCGGTCGTGACGGCGCCGCCGCCATCGCCGGTGGCCACTGCACCGGTAGTCAAGCCAACGACCTCAGCAGCAGTCCAGGCGCCCGCAGTGGCCGCGACAAAACCTGTGATACCGGCATCGACGGTGTCGGCCAAGCTGCCGACAATGGCTGAACTGCCCGAAAACGTCAGGCGCGAGATGCCAGCGCTGGCGATCGGCGGCTCGGTGTATTCGGCACAAGCCCCGGCGCGCATGGTCATCGTCAACGGCCAGGTATTCCGCGAAGGTGATGTGCTCGCGCCGGGGTTGACGCTGGAGCGTATTCAGCCCAAGTCGGCGATCTTCGCGATCCGCGGCCAGCGTTTCGAGCTGCACTTCTAGCGGCGTTTCGAGCCGCGCATCTCGCCGTGCAATCGCACGCACCCCATTTGATATTTTTTGCTCACCGATGAACGACCTGTTCGACCCGCCTCCCGCGCCCGCCGCCGACCCCGACAACCGCATCGCGATCACCGAATACGCCGAGCGCGCTTATCTCGAGTACGCGCTCAGCGTCGTCAAGGGCCGCGCGCTGCCCGATGTCTGTGATGGCGCCAAGCCAGTGCAGCGCCGCATCCTCTATTCGATGCAGCGCATGGGTCTCGGGTTTGCCGGCAACACCGGGGCCAAGCCGGTCAAGTCAGCGTGTGTCGTCGGCGACGTGCTCGGCCGTTTTCATCCGCACAGCGACCAGGCCGCCTACGACGCGCTGGTGCGCATGGCGCAGGGTTTCAGCCAGCGTTATCCGCTCATCGACGGCCAGGGCAATTTTGGTTCGCGCGATGGCGACGGCGCAGCGGCGATGCGCTACACCGAAGCGCGCCTGTCGTCGATCGCGCGCCTGCTGCTCGACGAGATCGACGAAGGCACGGTCGACTTCCAGCCCAACTACGACGGCAGCACGATCGAGCCGCGGCAACTGCCGGCCCGTTTGCCATTTGTGCTGCTCAACGGCGCGAGTGGCATCGCCGTCGGCCTGGCCACCGAAGTGCCGAGCCACAACCTGCGCGAAGTCGCCGCGGCTGCGGTCACGCTGGTGCGCAACGAGCGCTTGAGCGACGACGAACTTTTTGCGCTGCTGCCCGCGCCCGACTATCCAGGCGGCGGCCAGATCATCAGCTCAGGTGCCGAGATCCGCGCGATTTATGCCGGCGGCCGCGGCAGCCTGAAGGTGCGCGCGCGCTGGAAGATCGAGGATCTCGCGCGTGGCCAATGGCAGCTCGTGGTTACCGAGATGCCGCCCGGCACCAGCGCGCAGTCGGTGCTGCAGGAGATCGAGGAGCTGACCAACCCGAAGGTCAAGGTCGGTAAAAAGGCCTTGAGCGCTGACCAGCTGCAGTTGAAAGCCAGCGTGCTGGCGGTGCTCGATGCGGTGCGCGACGAGTCCGGCAAGGACGCCGCGGTGCGCCTGGTTTTCGAGCCCAAGAGCCGCAGCGTCGAGCAGACCGAACTGATCACCACGCTGCTCGCGCATACCGGCCTGGAGACCAGCGCACCGATCAACCTGACGATGGTCGGCATCGACGGCCGGCCGGTGCAAAAGGGCTTGCGCCAGATCCTCGTCGAGTGGATCGCGTTCCGGCAGGCGACGGTGCAGCGGCGCTCGCAACATCGGCTCGACCGCGTGCAGGGCCGCATCCACGTGCTCGAAGGCCGGCAGTTGGTGCTGCTGAATATCGACGAGGTGATTCGCATCATCCGCAACGCCGACGAGCCCAAGCCGGCGCTGATCGAGCGCTTTTTGTTGAGCGACCGGCAGGCCGAGGACATCCTCGATATCCGCCTGCGCCAGCTGGCGCGGCTGGAAGCTTTTCGGATCGAGCAGGAGCTGGGCAACCTGCGCGACGAGCAGAAAAAGCTCGATGAAATCCTGGCCAGCCCGGCCGCGCTGAAGCGCACGCTGATCCGCGAGATCGAGGCCGACGCCAAAGCCCATGGCGACGATCGCCGCACGCTGGTGCAAGAAGAGCGCAAGGCGGTGGCCACGTCGCGTGTTGTCGACGAGCCGGTCACGGTGGTCGTCAGCATGAAGGGCTGGGTGCGCGCGCTCAAAGGCCACGAGATCGACATTGCGACGTTGCAGTTCAAACCCGGCGACGAGCTTTATGGCGTCTTCCCCTGCCGCAGCGTCGATACGCTGGTCGTGCTGGGCAGCAACGGCCGCGCCTACAGCGTCGGTGCGGCGCTGTTGCCCAGCGGGCGCGGCGACGGCGCGCCGGTGACGACGCTGGTCGATTTTGAAGCCGGCACCCAGCCGAGCCATTATTTTGCCGGCGCGGCCGACACGACCCTGCTGCTTGCAGGCACTGGCGGCTTCGGCCTGCTTGCCGCGGCCGGCGATCTGCATGGCCGCAACCGTGGTGGCAAGGCGTTTCTGACGCTCGAAGCGGATGACAGGGTGCTGCCGCCGGTGGTCGTCACCCCAGGCCAGTCACAGGTGGCCTGCCTGGCGATGGACGGCCGCCTGCTGGTCTTTGCGCTGACCGAACTGAAACGGCAGCCGGGGGGCGGGAAGGGGTTAACCCTGATGAGCGTCGATGCCAAGTCGCCGCTGGTGGCGGTCGCCACCTTCAGCGACCGCTTGCGGCTGCTGGGTAGCGGCCGCGGCGGCAAGCCAAAAGAGGAAGTGCTGTCGCCCGCGGGGGTGGAGCACCACCTCGGGAAGCGGGCGCGCAGGGGTCACAAAGCCGCCGGTCTGGTTCGGGTACTGCGGGTGCTGCCGGGCTGACCCGCCCCCCTCGTTCAAGGGGTGGTAACAATTCGCATTTGGCGCGGTCCGGTATTAAAGTCAAGTCAGACCTGTTACCCAATTCACATCTCGCGGAGGAATCTTCATGCGCAAGTCACTTCTTGGCCTGGCCGCCGTAGCGGCCTTTGCCGCGGCACCCGCCCAGGCATCGATTGATATTTATTCAGCTGCTCTGTTGGGCACTAACGAAGTGGCTCCCACCGTAGGCGATGCCGACGGTTGGGGTGGCGCTACGCTGATCATCGACAACGTGGCGAATACGATTTCTTGGTCGTTCTTGGCGATGAACATCGCACCGGCCCTGACTGGCGCGCATATCCACGCTGGTGCTGCCGGTGTCAACGGTGGCGTCGTCGTCAATTTTAGTTCGGCCTACAACGGGTCGGGCCTCTTCGACGGCGATCT
>JANOKR010000362.1:0-4219 GCA_031419315.1 Betaproteobacteria bacterium | reverse complement strand
GAACAGCGTGCTGAACAGCAACACGCCGACAGCGTCGGCCCAGCGCTTGAACCCGGCGCGCATCTGCCTTTAGCGCGTGTTGTTGATGCGCTCGAGCAAGCCGGCGGGCCAGGTCTTGGCCATGTCGCTGGTCGAATAAGTCGCCTGCACCGCTTTGCGGAAAGCATCCACGTCGGGCATGGTCACCGTCAGCCCCTGCTGCTTGAAGAAGTCGACGATCTGTGCTTCTTCTTTCAGGCGGCCGTCATTGTTGAAAGCCGCCGCAGCTTCCGACGCCGCCTGCACCTTCTGCCGCTGCGCCGCGGTCATTGTTTTCCAGGCCTTGTCGCTGATCGCGATGAAGATGCCATCGACCAGATGGTTGGTCATCACGAGTTGCTTGGTGACTTCATAAAACTTTGCCGCGCGCACGGTCGGCAGCGGGTTGTCCTGGCCGTCGATGGTGCCGGTCTTCAGGCCGAGATACACCTCGCCAAAGGCCAGCGGCGTGGCCGTGGCGCCGAGCGCTTCGCCCAGGAACAACCACTCCTTGCTGCCCGGCATGCGCAGCTTGACGCCCTTCAAATCAGCCGGCGTGCGGACATTGCGAACATCGCGCAAGTTGACCTGGCGTGTGCCCAGGTAGATCGGCGTGAGCAGCGTCACTTCCATCTTGTCGGTGGCGAGCTTGAACATCTCCTGGCCGACCGGGCCGGCAAAAACCCGGGCCTGGTGCTGCGGATCGCGGATGACGTAGCCGGCGGTGAAGATCGAAAACTCCGGCACCTGCTTGGCGATGTCAAAAGCCGAGATCGACGACAGCTCGAGGTTGCCGCGGGCCATTGCCGCCGGCTCGGTGCCCTGCTTGAACAGGGTCGCGTTCAGGTTGATCTGGACATCAAACTCGCCCGGCGCATTCTTGTCGAGCGACTCCTTGAATACCGTCCACATCTTGCCGTGCCAGTCGTCGGGCACTGCGGGGGTCGAGATGCGCAACAGCACCTTGGTCTGCGCCATCGCGGTCGGCATCAACGTGGTGGCGGTGATGATGGTGGCAGCGGCGATCAGGCCGCGGCGCAGCAATGAAGGGGTCATCGGGGTCTCCTCTTGGTTGGGCGGTTTCAAGGTCGGATTCAGTCGGCCAACGGCGTCAGCCCCTGCTCGGCGAGTTCGTCGGCAAAAGCGGCGAGGCGCGCATCGTCTATGGCCACCAGCGGTGCGCGCACACGCAGCCACGCGCAGGCACGATCTGGGTCGCCAGTTTGCACGGCCATGATCGCCTTGAGGGCCGGGATCAACGCGTAGCCGCCGAGCCAGCCCAGCAGGCGGGCCACGCGCGCATGGTCAGCCAAGGTGCGGTTGGCATCCGGCTCGGTGGCCAGTCGGTGCACCGTGCGTGGCATGAAGTTCGCCAGGCCGCTGACCGCGCCACGGCTGCCCCGCCCGGCCAACGCGGCCAAGTCGAGTTCGTTGCCGACATGGACGCCGATCGACGGCGCCTGCGCCGACATGAAAACATCGGCCAGCGCCAACGAATGCGCACGATCACACTGGCTGTCCTTGATCGCGACGATTGCCTGCGGATAGCGCTTCAGCAGCTCGGCGATCACCGCCTGCGACAACGCCACCCCGGCGATTTGCGGGATGTGGTAGAGCACCACGCGCAGCGGCCGGCTGGCCGCGGCATCGATGACCTGGGTCAGTGCAGCCACGATGCCGGCATCGCTGACGCCTTTGAAATAAAACGGCGGCAGCAGCAGCACGCCCCAGGCGCCGATGTCCTGGGCATGCCGCGTCAGCGCCACCGCATCGGGTAGCGCGGCGCAGATCGCCGAGACGAGGATGCGCGATGCCGGCACACCGGCGGCAACGAGCGCGTTGACGGCGTCGAGACGCTCTTGCGCAGTGAACGACGGCCCTTCGCCGGTCGTGCCAAACGGCGTCACACCAGCGCAACCAGCGTCGAGCAGCGCCAGCGCGTGGCGGGAAAAAACATCGTGGTCGATCGACAGATCGGCGCGCAGCGGGGTCAGCAGCGCCGGCCAGATGCCGGCCAGGCCAGGAGCAGGAACAGAGTTCAAGGTTTGCCTTGCATGTGGCGAGCGCCATCGGGTGTTGTAGCGCCGGCAGGCGATGGTAGTCGTGTCGCGCGGCGGGCATCGGCGCAGAGATCGCGGCCGATCGCGTCGCGGCCAGCAATTGTGGCTGTCGCTAGACTGCCGGCATCGCCCAAGGCGACAAGAGCCGCATTCCGACGCCGATCGTGACCACCGCCCAGCCCTCACTGTTTGACGACGACGACGGCGACAACCGCGCCATCGACCGCGGCGCCGACCGCCGCCCGCCAGCGGCCGCGGCCAAGAGCTTGTCCACGATGGCCGCCGCGCCGCCCGACCCGGAGATGGCTAACGACGCAGCGCAGTTACAGCAGCGATTCGCCGACCGCTGTTATCTCGGCACCTCGTCATGGCATTTCCCGGGCTGGGCAGGCCTCGTCTACGGGCGGGAGTATGCCGAAGCGACGCTCTCCAAGCGTGGCCTCCTGGCCTACAGCCAGCACCCCTTGCTGCGCAGTGTGAGCCTGGACCGCGCCTTCTACCGGCCACTCGAAGCGGCGACCTACGCGCAGCTCGCGGCCCAGGTCACGCCGGGGTTCAGGTTTGTCGTCAAGGCGCCGGCCTTGATCACCGACGCGACCTTGCGCGAGCCGGGCAGCGGCAGGCCGACCGAAAAAAACCCGTCCTTCCTGGATGCCGATCTCGCCATCGAGCAGGCGCTGAAACCCGCCACCGCAGGGCTCGGCGCGACTTTTGGGGTGCTCGTCTTCCAGCTCTCGCCGCTGCCCTGGGAGATGCTGGTCAACATTGACGCTTTTTACGATCGCCTGGATCGATTCTGGTCCCTGGTGTTGCCGGCGCTGCCCACGGGCACGCTGGCAGCACTGGAAGTGCGCGACCCGGCTTTGGTCTCGCCACGCATGGCCACCCACCTCATGGCACATGGCGTGCGTTACTGCCTCGGCCTGCACGACCGCCTGCCGCCGGTGGACCAGCAGATCGATTTGTTGCGCGCCACCTGGCCCGGCGACCTGGTCTGCCGCTGGAACCTGCAACGCGGCCTGCGCTACAACCAGGCCAGGGATCTCTGGGCGCCTTTCGACCGTTTGCAGGCCCCCGACCCGAAGACCCGCGAAGCGCTGGCCCGGGTCATCGCCGGCACGCTGGCAGCGGGCTTCCGCGCCTTCGTCACGATCAACAACAAGGCCGAAGGCTCGGCACCGTTGTCGGTGGCGGCGCTGGCCAGGCAGATCCTGGCCACGACGCCTTGATCGGCCCAAGGCACCAGCAAAAACGCCCCTCTCGGGGCGACTGTGTGCTGGCGGAGTCGGAGGGATTCGAACCCTCGATGCAGGTTTTGCCCACATACTCCCTTAGCAGGGGAGCACCTTCGGCCACTCGGTCACGACTCCAGCGCTAGCGATTCTAAACGCTCAGGGCGCAGCCCCCGAGTCGAGGTCAAAGGCCTTGTGCAAGGCGCGCACTGCAAGCTCCATGTACTTCTCGTCGATGACGACGCTGGTCTTGATCTCGCTGGTCGAGATCATCTGGATATTGATGCCCTCTTCGCTGAGCGTGCGGAACATGCGCGCGGCGACGCCGACATGGCTCTTCATGCCGATGCCGACGATCGAGACCTTGCAGATCTTCGGGTCGCCCGTCACCGCCTGCGCGCCAGCGACCGCGGTGTCGCCCTTCTGCAGCAGGTCCATCACCCGCTGGTAGTCGTTGCGGTGCACGGTGAACGAAAAGTCGGTACGGCCATCGTGCGAGACGTTCTGGATGATCACGTCGACATCGATATTCGCGTCGGCCACGGCACCGAGGATCTGGAACGCGACGCCGGGTTTGTCGGGCACACCGAGCACCGTGACCTTGGCCTCGTCGCGGTTGAAGGCGATGCCTGAAACGACGGCTTGTTCCATTTTTTCGTCCTCTTCGAAAGTGATCAGCGTGCCCGAGCGGGCTTCGATTTCAACCGGAATATCCCAGTCGGTAAAACTCGACAGCACCCGCACCGGCACGCGGTATTTGCCGGCAAACTCGACCGAGCGCGTCTGCAAGACCTTGCTGCCCAGGCTGGCCATATCGAGCCTCTCTTCGAAGCTGATCATGGCCAGCCGCCGCGCTTCGGGCACGATGCGCGGGTCGGTGGTGTAGACACCGTCGACGTCGGTGTAGAT